>CAJJAU010000028.1 GCA_905182275.1 gamma proteobacterium HTCC2207 | reverse complement strand
TTCATTCATTTGACAACCGTGCGTTACGATATGGAGTTTTTTAACTGACTTTTCCAGCATTCTTATAGTCTTACTCATTAGAGACGCGCCATTATAGCCTTGAGTGCCCATTGCGCAACATTTTGCGATGTGATTTTGCCCTGATATGCTATCATCACGCATTCTATTTAGCCCTTTTAGCAGTGATATTTTATGGCCAGCGAACCAATCTACCGCATTAACTTTCTAAATCAAGGGCAGGTCTATGAGATTTTTGCTCGGCATGTTTTTCAGAGCGACCTCTGGGGCTTTCTTGAAGTTGAGGAATTTCTGTTCGGAGAGCGGTCACAGATGATTGTGGATCCAGCAGAAGAGAAGCTCAAAAATGAGTTCGCTGATATCAAGCGCAGCTTTATCCCTATGCAGTCTATTATCCGAATTGATGAGGTGGAGAAAGAGGGCGCGGGCAAGATTACCGAAGCCAAGGGCGGCAATGTAAGCCCTTTCCCCTTTCCTTCTATGGTCGGAGGAAAGCCCTCGACTGATTAAGGTGGGTCGGCTTGCCAGCGAGGTACTTACCAAACATTCTCCGCTTAGGTTATTATGCAAAAACGAGTGAAAAAATAGTTTTTCGAGGACGTGAACATGTCAAATTCAAGCACCAGAATGCTACCCTTCGAGTTTGCGCGCAACAATGGGTTGTTAGTGCGTGAGACTGAGGGAGATCTTGTGCTTTCCCCTGACGTGAGCCAGTGGGCGATCGCTGAAGTTAGCCGTATTAATGGTGGGTTTTCAGCAGTAAACCGCGTGGATAGCGAGGCTTTCGACAAGATGCTTTCTGCCCTCTACAGTGGCAGGAAAAATTCGTCGGAATCAGTTATGGAGGACATCAAAGACTTCGTTGATATGGAGTCTGCAGCTGCCGAATTGGAGGAAACGGGCGATCTGCTGGATTCGGAAGATGATGCGCCTATCATTCGCCTGCTTAATGCTATTTTGGCCGAGTCTTTAAAAGAAAACGCATCCGACATCCATGTTGAGCCTTACGAAAAAGAATCGCTAGTGCGCTTTCGACTTGATGGTGTGTTAAGTACAGTTCTAAAGCCTTCAGCGCAAATAACCCCATTGCTAATTTCACGTATCAAAGTTATGTCCAAGCTTGATATCGCCGAAAAACGCCTGCCTCAAGATGGGCGGATGAGTGTGAAGTTGGGTGGCCGCAGTATTGATCTTCGTATTTCCACCATGCCATCAAGTCATGGCGAGCGTGTAGTGATGCGCCTTTTGGATAAAGATGCGGGAAAGCTCCAAGTGGATGATCTTGGCATGCCAGCAGATACATCTGCGCAATTAGATGACTTGATCCGCCGCCCACACGGTATTGTGTTGGTGACGGGTCCGACCGGTTCAGGTAAAACCACAACCTTATATGCGGCGTTGCAACAGATGGATCGAAAGGGCCGCAACATCATGACGGTCGAAGACCCAGTAGAATATGATTTGCCGGGCATCAGTCAAACACAGATTAATTTACGCGCTGGAATGACGTTTGCTCGTGGCTTGAAAGCGATTCTGCGGCAGGATCCAGATGTTATTTTAATTGGTGAGATTCGCGACGGAGAGACTGCTGAAATTGCTACGCAGTCAAGTTTAACCGGCCACCTGGTGCTGTCAACGCTGCACACCAACACCGCGGCAGGTGCAATTACTCGCTTGCAAGATTTGGGGGTAGATAGTTTTCTGTTGGCATCCACTATTAGAGGTATTCTGTCGCAACGCCTGCTGCGCAAGCTCTGCCATCATTGTCGGCAAGAGGTTGAGCCGAATGAATTCAATCGCGATTTATTGAAATTGAAAAAAGGCCACAAAATTTACGAGGCGAATGGCTGTGGTAAGTGTAACAATACCGGCTATGCTGGCCGTCAAGCGCTGTTTGAATTAGTTACCGTGGATGCTGCGCTACAAACTCTGATCCATGAAAATGCTGGAGAGATTGACCTAGAGGCAAAGATAAGAGAGCAGGTGCCTAGTATACGTCAGGCCGGGTTTGCGCTGATTCGTGATGGAATGACTACGATAGAAGAAGTTCTTCGTGTCACTAGTGTGTAACTAGTCATGCCGGCGTTCGATTACTCTGCTTATAACGCCTCCGGGAAGCTGGTTAATGGGGTCATCTCTGCCGATTCTGACCGGCAGGCGAGACGTCTACTTAAAGACAAAAAATTGTTACCATCGACCCTTACCGAAGTTGGCCAAAAGGTGACAACAAAAGGGTCGAAAGTACGTCGTCAAGCGCGAGTGGATAATCTTGATTTGTCACTCCTGCTTCATCAGCAGGCAATCTTGATTCAATCTGGACTACCTTTAGAAGAATCCTTGCGCATGACTATTGAGCAGGCCGAGACCGACAAGCAAAGGCGTTTGGTGGAAAGTTGGCGCAGTGAAATCACTGAAGGGCGTAGCTTTTCAGAGGCGTTACGGCGCTCTCCCTATCAAATTCCCGAAAGCATTATTGCTGGTGTTGGCGTTGGCGAAGAAACAGGCCACCTGCATAATATTTTACTGCGTCTATCGGAGGAGCTTGAGACCAGTGCAGAGAATCGCAAGACTATTTCTCGAGCACTTATCTATCCGATAACCCTGGTAAGTGTATCGATAATAATCGTCTCGATGATGATGGTTTGGGTAGTACCCAAGTTAACTGCTGTATTTGCGAGTAGAAATCGGGATTTGCCTTGGATTACTGAGGTGGTTGTCAGCATTAGTAATTTTGCACAGAACTATGGGGCTTATGTCTTGGGTTTTATTGTGCTGGCTATACTGGCTTTTCGGTATGCCATGAAAAATCCGCAAACTAAACTTAGATGGCATCAAATGATTCTTAATTCGCCTGGTATTGGTCGTTGGGTCCGCATGGCTGATATTTCTGATTGGTCACGCAATTTAGGTGTGTTGTTAAGTAGCGGTGTTCCCGCGCTGGCGGCGCTAAAAATATCATCAGCGGTGATTAATAATCTTGCGTTACAGCAAAAGTTTAATCGCGTGACTGAGGCGATGCGACAAGGTTCTAGCTTGCATAAGGCCCTTGAAGATAATATTGATGGTAGTGGGTTTTTAGTACATATGGTGGGCAGTGGCGAGGCTTCTAGTGAACTCGACAAAATGCTATTACGAGTGGCTGAATACTATTCTGCGCGGCTGGAAAATGCAGTGGATGTGTTTTTAAAGTTACTGACGCCCATTCTAATTTTACTCATGGGTGGAATGGTATTAGCGATTATGGCGGCGGTGATGCTGCCGATTATGGATATGAGTAATTCAGTTTAATAATGAGATTGTCTTGCTCGACAATCCAGTGAGCATGTTCAGTACAGAGGAGATGAAAATGAGGGTAATAAGTAAACAAAGTGGTTTCACATTAATCGAAGTAATGATCGTGATCGCGATAATGGGGCTCATGATTGCTGCCATAGCGCCCGACTTGTTTAGAAATGTTGAAAAAGCTGAAAAGACCAGAGTTGCCTCAGATATTCGTCAGGTTGAGAGTGCGCTCAAGTTTTACCGCTTAGATAATTATCGCTACCCAACACAGTCACAGGGTCTAGATGTTCTGGTGTCTGCGCCTTCTGGAAGTGGAGCGGCAAAGTGGAATGGCCCCTACTTAGAGCAACTTCCGAAAGATCCATGGCAAAAGCCTTACCGGTATGCAAATCCTGGGACTCATGGCAAAAATGTCGAGGTGTTTACTCTCGGGCTTGATGATGTCAGTGGTGGAGATGGTTCGGATAGAGACTGGGGCAACTGGAATATTAATGACTAAGGATTTAAGCGGCCGAGTAAAAACGCCCCTAAAGAATTATTTATGAATAATACCAAGGGCTTTACGCTAATCGAGCTACTGGTGGTTGTGGCTATTGTTGGAATTTTATCCGCAATGAGCGGTTTGGCCATTAATCAGGCATCTGAGCGGCGCTATCCCGCTGAAGCAGAACGGTTGTTGTTTTGGCTGCAACAGATAGCTGAACGATCTTCTCTTGAAGGCTCGGCTTATGGGGTTGTATCTACCGCTGACGAGGAAGCAGAGTGGATCATTGAACTGCAGCCGGTGGTTTATTATCGAAACCGTTGGGTCGCGGTAAGTTCTCCTGAACCCTATGCCGTTCACGATGAAGCAGAGATCATCTGGAATATGGAATCTGACGAAGGCGAAGAATTCATGGTGCAAAGTCAATCACGGCGTACTAAATTAGATGAAGAGGGAGGCCTAGAAGAACAGGATGACGAATTTCTGTTGCCGGAAATAGCATTCCTTCCCGATGGCTACATCGAGCCTCAAGGCCAGATAATGCTTGTCTTCCAGTCTTCTAAAAAGTCGTTTAGCTACCAATGGGATGACATCAAGTCGGCGATGAGTATGGAGAGCGATAGCGTTGAAAACTAATCGTTATAGTCGCGGATTTACCCTTATAGAAGTGGTTATTGCCCTTTTTATACTTGGCTGGGTGCTAAGCAGTGCGATTTATATGGTGCATCAATATGCCGATGAAAGGGTCAGGCTAAGAGAACGTTTTTTGGCTAATCAGGTCGCCTGGAATCATTTAATGGAGCACTATCAGCAGTCGCAAAGATGGATCTCTCCCGGGAGCTCGCCTTCACTCAAGAAAAAGGGTGTGGATGAGCAAGCTGGTCAGAAATGGCGATGGGAAATACAAATTGAAAAGGCGATGGGACAAGACCTCTACCGCTATCAGGTGCAAGCAGGCTCGGTAACTGCTGAAAAGTATCAGTCTTCATTAGCCGTCTATTTGGTCCAATAAATGCAACAGACTCTCTCCTTGAAACGACATTCTGGCTTCACGCTGATAGAGGCGATAGTATCATTGGCATTACTGGCGGTGCTCTCAGTGATGTCTTATCAGGCGGTTGAAGTAGTAATGGGCGTTAATGAGCGCAGTCGTAATGATCTTGCTGATGAGGCTCAATTGCAGCGTGCGTGGCAAATTATCGGCCGAGACCTAATGCACATGAGGCCGCGTCGATTTTCAGACGGGTTGGGTTCTGTTGAGCCGGCCTATGTTACCGACCCCAGTGATTTTGGAGTTAGATTTAGTCGTGGCGGCGGCCCTATGGTGCGCACAAACCCCAGTGGGATAAGGCGTGTCGATTATCGGTTGAATCAAGATCAGCAATTAATAAGAACTTCTTGGGCTATAACCGAATCACCGCGCCAGTCTGAAGGGTCTGTGCTCACTTTGCTGGATAATGTTAGCAAGGTAGAGTTCAACCATCTTGCTAAAAGTGGAATTTACTCACTGGACTGGCCGCCCATAAATGTCACGCTTTCTCCTTATGCGCTGCCAAGAATGATTAGTGTCACTATTACCGCTGACAATGGATTTGAAACGTCGCGGCTGTTTGCGGGGGTGGTGAGTGATTAATAAAGTGCCGAGCCAGCAGCAAGGTGTAGCCTTGCTCGCCGCCATCATTCTGATGTTAGCTATCACCTTGATCATGACCAATATATTTTATCGTCACCAAATTGATGTCTCTCAGGCAACGGCTTCTCTGCATACTGATCAGGCGTTATTAATCGCCCTGAGTGGCGAGGGTTGGGCCCGCGAACTGCTTGAAGAAGATAGTCGTAACCCCCAAACTAACCAATCAGACCACTACGGGGAAATATGGGCTCAAGCAATGCCGTTGCTCCCAGTGGAGGGTGGGACTTTGACGGGCTGTATCAGTGACCTCCAAAGCAGAATCAACCTCAATAGCTTTTCCAGTTACACTGCTGGAAAACTACAAGCTGAGCTTAATCATTTTGATAACATGGGCCTTGCAAAAACCTGGATCAATCTACTTGATTTATTAGAAATTCCGGCGACTCCAGCGCGCGCAGCGACAATTATTGACTGGCTGGATACAGATTCCACACTTGTTAACAGTTCGGGTGCTGAACAGCCTGACTATGAAGCATTTCAACCACCTAGAGTGGTCGCCAATGACCGAATGAGTGATGCCACTGAACTGGCCGATGTAATGGGTTATCGGGTTCAAGAAGTACAGTTGTTACTGCCGTGGATAGCAACGCTACCATCGCCGTCTAGGACCAGTATGCCAATTAATATTAATACGGCATCTGCAGAGCTGTTATTGGCACTGGGCGGTAATTACTCGGCACAATTTGTCGAGGTGATTACTGAGGGTCGACCGTTTAGCGATCTGAATCAACTTCATAGTCAGCTTGATACTTATTTGGGATTTGTTAATCCGAGTAGCCCTGGCGGCACAGGGACTAAAGCCAAACAAATATGGAACGCAGATTTACTCACCGTGCGCACTGATTTTTTCAAACTTTATTTAGAGGTGGCCATTGGCGAGGCGCGAATTGAGGTGACTAGTATACTTCACAGGAAGCAGGGAGTTCAGCCTACTGTTATAGCTAGGACTGTGGTCATGGTCCCCACAGCCTTGCCTGATCCGAAAAAGTTATCTGAAGTCGAAAAGTTATTTACAAAAAATGATGATCAGAACCAACAGTCTGATGAAGAAAGTAATATAGTACAGCCTGCCTGTTTAATGATGGGGATTTAACCTAAATGAGTGTCGAGCACCTCTACAATCTTGACCAACAAGTGAATACTTCAGATGACCCACTGCAGTCTGTAGCGGGTACCAATCTGGAGTCCAAAAGCTTATGGGTGCCCTCAGAACGCATTGGTCTGCACTCGATAGATATTCCATCTGCGCCTGAGCGAAAATGGGCAGAGCTTATCCCTTGGATACTTGAGGACCGAGTATTACAGCCAGTAGAGGAAATGCATTTCGTGGTTGCTGCTCGAGATGATCAGCAAGTACATATATTGGCGGTGAGCCAACAAGACATACGAGAGTGGATACGCATTGCTGACAATGCCGGAATTGCCGCAGTTGCTATGGCGCCAGACTTCATGGCCTTAGACTGGGAGCCAGGAATTTTAAGTGTTGGTTGGCGCGAGGGTATGCTGTTAGTCAGGGATGGTATTAATAGTGGCTTTGCGGCATTGCCTGCTGTCGGCTGGGTGATGGTTGACTCCATTTTAAAAAGCACGAGCGTGATGCCACGGCTATCAATTTCATTACCTGATGAAGACATGGTTCCTGAGCATTTGCGTGCGGAGGCTAATATCAATAGCTCCAGCGTGGACTGGCAGTTTTCAGCGTTTCCCGCCGTTAATCTTATGACTGCAGAGTTTAAACCTAAGGCGGCACGTCCAGTGTGGTTTCAGTGGTGGCCTGTGGCAGCGTCTACAATAGCGGTTTTACTTCTGACAGTGATCTATTTGCAATTGGCCAGTCGCTCGTTTGAAGCTGAGGTTTCCGACTTACAGCAGCATTTATTGACCAGTCATAGTCGAGTCTTTGGAGGCGCTAAGCCTGCTTTGGCAGAGTTTAGATCTTCCGCCGAGGCCAGGATAGAGCAGCTATTTAAGCAACAAAAAAGTTTGCAAGCAGAGCCAGTTGCAGCTCTGTCCGCACTGGATGCGGTTATGAATGCTTGCCAGTGTGAATTGCAAGCTATGACCGCCAGTAAAAGCGGCGTTCAACTCAAGGTGCTGAGTGGCTCCAAATTACTTAACAAATCACTGAACGTCCCTGGTTATCAGATCAGTCTTGAGCAAGATCAAAAGGCAGGCCCAGATGTATTTGCGTTGTCGATGAAACCTAGAGTCGGTCAGGAGCGCAATCTATGAAGTTACTCATTGAGAGCCTTCGAAGCAGATGGATGCAATTACAGCTGAGAGAGCGTCAATTACTTATTTTTGGTGGTGTACTATTATTAGCAACCTTTATCTATCTATCTATAGCACCGCAGATCCAAAAATACGGCGAACTTAAGCTCCAGGTTGATGAGCTCAATACAGATGTGCAGTGGCTACAACAACAGCGGCAAGTGGTCGAACGCTTGGTCAATAACTGCGCTGCCCAAAAAGTCGGGCAACAATCGGGTCGTGAAGAGATAACGAGGTTAATTCGACGCAATCAACTTACTCTCAATTCAATGCAAGATGTTAATAGTGGTCTCAAATTCTCTATGAGTGGCCCGGATGCTAATCGCGTTATCAGTTTGACTCATCAGATAGCCTGTTTTGGTTATGACGTGAAGACCTTGGAGATAGAGCGATCTGCTGAAGGTTCGATGGAAGCGTCCATGGAGGTTGCCGCAATTGAAAATTAATTTAAATAATCCACAGCAAATAATTAAAAGCTCTCTGCTATTGATCATGGCAGGGCTTACTGCTTATTTGCTGGTTTTAATTGCATTGGTCTTTCAGTCGCCCAGCACATCGGTTGAGCCTCTGCAGCGAGTTGCTTCTGCCAGCACGTTAAGATTGGCTTGGTTTGGCGGTCAGCAGGTAGCGCAGGTTGCTGCGGTTACTGAACAAGATCAAGAGCTCAAAGACGCGAACATTAATGCCGAGCTACTCGGGGTGGTGTTAGCGGGTGAGGCCTCTTCAGCCACGCTAAAATTTAAAGGTAAGCCTGAAAAGGTCTTTCAGCGTGATGAGAAAATTAATACATCAATCACGTTATTGGCTATTGAAGCCTATCGTATTATTGTCAGCGAGAATGGTGTTAAAAAGCAGATATTGATGAATAAACCTGACACCATTATGGAGACAGCAGCTAGTCCTGATGGATCAGTTCAGCAGCTGCAGTCGAAGGGGTTTGCACTGGCTAATATGTTTGGTGCTGTGCCAGTAAATGTTGCCGGTGGTAGTGGTTTTAAAATGAACAATTTGTCCTCTGATATAAAGATGATGGCAGACATTCGCGATGGTGATGTGGTCATGCAGGTTGATGGTTTGTCGGTTCAGGACTTGATGTCAGATCCCCTAAAGTTAATGAGTTACAGTTCGGCAACGAGTTTACCGGTAACTGTTATGCGCAATGGTCGGCAAGAAACCATTTATGTCAATGCTGCGAGTCTGTCAGCTAAAATGTTACCAACCTTTGGATTGAAGCCCTAACATGACTATTTTAACAGTAAAGTGTAAAACTTCGATAACACCACACAGTTGTCTAGGAAGAGGAATAATGAATTCATTGGGTAAACTAAGTGCTGCGTTCTTTCTCAGCTGGAGTCTAACGGCTGAAGTACTGGCCGCAGAGACTGTGCAGATCAATTTCCGTGATGCTGATATCCGTAGCGTTATTGAAAGTGTGGCTGAAATTACCGGAAAATCGTTTGTATTGGATCCTCGAGTTAAGGGCAAGGTAACGATTATCTCGCCAGGGCCCATAGACGCCTCGTTGCTTTATGAAGCGATACTATCGTCCATCCAGGTTCAGGGCTTTCAGGCAGTTGAAGATGGCGCGGTGACACGCATAATTCCCTTCACCCAAGCATTTAATTTTGCCGGTGGTGATGGAGATAACACCCTTGAAACTGAAATAATCAAAATTAATCATGTACAGGCTGCTACCTTAGTGCCGGTTATCAAGCCACTCTTAAGCAATGGCGCGCGACTTTTAGCCTTTGCTCAGAGCAACTTCCTCATTGTTTCCGATATCCGCAGTAATGTTAAGGCGGTAAAGCGGATTATTTCAAAAATGGACGATCCTGATCAGACGGCGGTTGAGGTTATCAACCTTAAGTATATTGCGGCTGGAGAGGCGGTGCACATTGCCGGACAGCTCAAACAATTACAAAAGCAAGAATTGTCGCTGGTAGAAGATGGCCTTAATAATCGAGTTATAGTCAGTGGGCCTAGTATGGCGCGTACCGCTTTTCGGAATATGCTGAAATTGCTCGACCTTCCTTCTACAAAGAAGGGTAATGTTGAAGTGATCTATTTGGATTATTCCAGAGCATCAGAAATAAAACCCATTATTGACGGAATGCTTGGTTCGGATATATTTTTACGGCTGGCAGGAGAGTCTGTCGGTGATGGGAAATCGGATGCCAACTATAAAGTTGAAATCGATGAGTTAAATAATGCCCTTGTGATTGCCGCACCCTCAGCGGTGATTCGTGAAATTCAAAATGTGGTTGCTAAGTTGGATCGGGCTCGCCCACAGGTACTTATTGAGGCAGTGATTGCTGAATTGTCCGAGGAGCAGGCCAGAGATGTCAGTGCGCAGCTAGTCATAACTGGCAAAAACCGGGGTGGATATATTACCAATTTTGATGGTGTGCTGGCCGGTTTATTAGGCACTGCGTTTGGCGGTGGGGAGTCCGTTGGTACTGCACAGCTTGCGGGTAGCTTACCTCAGAGTGTCATAGGCGTGGTGGGGGATTTCGACTCTAAAACAAACAGAGGTATGGGGTTATTAGTTCAGGCGATAAAAAAGGATGGGCGCAATAAGCTTCTCTCGACGCCCTCGGTAATCACTTTAGATAATG
>CAJJAU010000027.1 GCA_905182275.1 gamma proteobacterium HTCC2207 | reverse complement strand
CACACCGGTAACTTCTATGTCGATGATGAAGTTCTGGCGGCTGAGGGTATTACCGACCTCAATGGCTATCAGGTGGATACAGCGCTCGATATCTCCGAATTGGCACCTGACTTTTTTGTTTGAAATCTTTAATTAATTGACTATCGTGCCATACCTTACAACATGATCTTTTATTCATGTTGTAAGGTATGGCGATACGGCTTCAAACAAACAGGTTAGGTGCGCCCACGTCAAAAGCAACAACTAGCCGATTACCCTTGCCTTGATAGGATTGAGTCGCGTGCCAGACATAGCTGGGGAATAAAATAAGTGATCCGGCTTTGGGTTTAATACTGTAATCAGGCTCCAATTCATCTTTTGTCTTGAAGGGTGGCTTACCTAACACTAGATACCCGGCATCTGATTCATCATTAATAACTTCTGGCACATCAATATAGCAGGCACTGCTGTACCACCCTTTTGAGTGAATATGTGATTTATGAAAGCCACCCTCAGCGGTGCGTATAGACCAGCTTGCGTGAAAATAAGGGGTGTCAGGAAACGCAGTGATAATAGGGTGTGATTCGTTTAGCCCCGCCGATTTTAAACGGCTAAAAAATGGCTGTGAAACATCAGCTATAGAGTGCTTTAAGGAATGGATTAACGGGCTTTTACTCTGTGCGAATAAATTACCAGGAGTCTGAGTTCCACCTCTTACGGACTGCTGCAGCGGTGCGCGGCGAGTCACATGCAGTTGATTTAAGTGGGCGATTAGGTCGGTTTTGAAGTCACGAAACCGGGGACTATTTTCAAATTGGGTGTCCAAGTTAGCCTGCAAGATTAACTTGTTATAGTCCGCAAGTTGGTCGTAACGTTTGTCACCCAGACAGCGAAGAGCGGTGGTCAACAGAGCCAGATAGTATTGGTTGCTTGGCTGACTATGGTGGAGTTTTTGTGCACAGTCATAACTAGTGCCGTAATGACCTAATGCAAAGTGGGCTAAACAATTATACATCTGATGTTTTGATCGTCGAGGTGAAGATTTAATCAGTGAAATCATCTCCTCGTAGTGTCCTTGTGTCTCAAGAATCTTCAGTTTGGCAGACTCCCACGCTAGGTCTTTGCCGATACTAGCTTCATAGTCCGCCATAAGGATTTCAGCACGACTACTATCAGAGGATAAAATTAAACTATTGATAAAGTCTTTAAATAAATTTGCAGTAGGGCGGTTCTGCCATGCCTTGTCATAGTAGTGGTAAGGGTTGTCTTGTTTATTCTCAATTGCCCAGTCGGTCGCAATGGCAATAATACTTTCATTGTTGGGTGCTATCCTTAGGCTAGCTTCGATCAAATCAGCAGTAGTTTGGTGGCCACCTGAATAAATACTATTTAGTATCAGTGCCTCTTGAGCGGGCATGAGTTGCTGGTTGATGTCGAGTGAAGCGCCAAGTGACTCAGTCGCTTTTGCTGAGTTGCCTTTATAGACATGCAGACGGCCTAACCGGTAATGGGGCAAATAATTGTTGGGTTCAATCGTAATGGCTTTTGTGAATGCTTGCTGTGCATCATCAAATTGTTCGGTCGCAGCGAGACAGCGACCCAATAAAACAAGAGCTTTGACATAGTCTGGCCGTATATTAAGTGCGCGCTCTAACGCCACCCTTGCTTCTATAATATTTGAGTTAGCAAACAGTGCAAGTGCCAAATTGTAATGCAATTCAGGTGTTTTTGGCGCCATAGTAACCGCTTGGCGATAGTCTTTAACTGCAGCGTCTAGTTTACCTGTTGCTTTATTAATATCGCCAGACAACGACATTATTTGCGGGGTTATATTGACCTGCTTAAGCAGCTTTTTTAAGATTACTTGAGCATCGCTGTAACGACCTACTTTAAAGTAAGTCTCTGCGCACGCATGCATATGATTTGGTTGGCTGAGTTTTTTATGACACTGATCAAACAGCTTGGCGGCCTGTTTTAAGTCGCCCCTCTGCCATGCGTCAATGGCTCTGCCTGCTATTTTTAGTGACATTACTTTAGCTGCTCAGTCTCTTTACTAAAACTAACTTCACAATAGATTACAGCAAATTCAGTCGACGCGCTTTAGATGCGCGGTTTTCAAAGTAAGTTGGCAGAGACCTCTCTGTTTGGGCAGCTTTAAACGTGATGCGAAATCGTTAGTTGCGGAATCACCCTAACTGACCAGGGTGTTAAAAGCGTCGGCCGGCTTTTAAGCTAAGGACATAGTGTTCACTTTATCTGATGTAGCTCTCTCTGGGACTTAACTGTATTAGTAACATATATATGTATACTATTAGGTCACAAACATTAGTCTTACTCAATTGGGGCACCTTGTTATGTTTACACGAATGGACAGCAGCACTGCGGAAGAATGGCAGCATATTACTGAACAACACATGCCTCATATTCAAGACATGCCCAAACGCGTGATTTCGATGCTAGAACAGCTGTCAGAACTAACCTTGGGTTTTGGCACCGACCAACTACACCATGCTCTGCAAACAGCCACCATGGCCAGAAGGGCCGGTGCTGATGACGAGATGATTTTAATCAGTTTAATTCACGATATTGGCAAGGTGGTTAATGTGCTTAATCATGGCCAAATTGTGGCCGAAATCGTCAAACCCTATGTTAGTGACGATGCGTACCATATTCTTAGAACGCACCAAGACTTTCAGGGCGAACACTACTACCAATACATGGGCAAACCCCAAGACCTGCGCAAGCAATACACAAGCGAAGCGTGGTACCCAAAAGCCATTGAATTTACCGACAAATGGGACCAAGCTGCCTTTGACCCCAGTTATCAAACAGACTCTTTAGCGTCGTTTGAACCCTTGATTAATACTTTCTTTACTATGCCGCGAGCCCTCTAGTTTTACTCGCTAGTCGCGCTCGCTCTTACGGCCTGCTGTTTAATCAATCAAGGAGTTAATATGTATTTTTGGAATATAAATAAATTAAAATCGGACTTTAATGAGGGAGCTGTTACGGAGAAAAGTATTCTTAAATACCTAATTGCTTATACAATATTAGCGGGGTTAGTAATGATCCCCTACGGTGAAACAAATCAATTTGATATGTTTTCAGCAGCTTTAATGATCCCACTTTCAGTATTTGGTCTTTTATATGCGTATGCTTGTAATGGTGGTGACTCTGGTAATAATTTTATTGCTAAATATTTTGCTATTGGATGGGTAATAACTATTCGCTTTATGCCGGTTATATTTTCACTAGCTGTTATCGTAGGTATTATTGTTGGTGCTTCAGGTGCTGAAATACCAGAGGGAACAACTCTTTGGGACGTACTTATTGAGGCTACGGTTACTGTCTTTTTGTTTTGGAGAATTGCAGTTCATATTAAGCATACTTCAGTTGCCAACATTGCCTAACAAGTTGCTCAAACGGAAAAATAACAGTTGGCCATAGCTTCGCGATTATAGCCAACCATTATTTTCCGCTTAGCAAGGCGTTATCTAATCGTTTCAATATCAAAAGGGTGAGCCAAACTAGCCAAATGAGTGACTTAGAGCCCGATTTAGACTGTGAAATGAAGGTTTGAAAATGGTGGGCCCAGTAGGACTTGAACCTACGACCGATCGATTATGAGTCGAGCGCTCTAACCAGCTGAGCTATGGGCCCTTAAGAATTTACTGCTCGTCTATGAAGCTACGAAGATGATCTGAACGCGTTGGGTGACGCAACTTACGCAATGCCTTGGCTTCGATCTGTCGTATACGCTCTCGCGTTACATCAAACTGCTTGCCTACTTCTTCTAGCGTATGGTCGGTGTTCATGTCGATCCCAAAGCGCATACGTAAAACCTTAGCTTCACGAGCGGTAAGGCTGCTTAGCACGCCACGTGTTGAGTCAGTGAGGTTGTTCTTGGTGGCTTCATCAATGGGCTGCGCGATGGTAACGTCTTCAATAAGGTCGCCAATGCTAGCGTCTTCGTCTTCACCAATGGGCGTCTCCATGGAGATTGGCTCTTTGGCAATTTTAAGCACCTTGCGAATTTTGTCTTCGGGCATTTCCATGCGCTCGGCGAGTTCTTCTGGTGTCGGTTCGCGACCCATTTCTTGAAGCATTTGCCGAGAAATACGATTGAGTTTGTTAATGGTCTCAATCATGTGCACTGGAATACGAATAGTTCGCGCTTGGTCAGCAATAGAGCGAGTAATCGCCTGACGAATCCACCAGGTAGCGTAGGTTGAGAACTTGTAACCACGACGGTACTCAAACTTGTCTACCGCTTTCATTAGGCCAATGTTGCCTTCTTGGATTAGATCTAAGAATTGTAGGCCACGGTTGGTGTATTTTTTAGCAATAGAGATAACCAAACGCAGGTTGGCTTCCACCATTTCTTTCTTGGCACGACGTGCCATTGCTTCACCAATGGTCAAGCGTCGATTAATGTCTTTAATTTGTAAAATAGACAGGCCGCTGGTTTTCTCGACTTGAATTAGCTTGCGCTGAGCCCGC
The DNA here is from genome assembly GCA_905182275.1 of gamma proteobacterium HTCC2207. Lineage (GTDB taxonomy): Bacteria > Pseudomonadota > Gammaproteobacteria > Pseudomonadales > Porticoccaceae > HTCC2207. The sequence continues at coordinate 64,309 of CAJJAU010000027.1, read as the reverse complement.
AAAATCTCAATTTCTTGATTGGCAATGCCATTTGAGTAGTCTGCTTTGGCCTTAACCAATGTACCAGTCCACTTAAGGTTGGTTTCATTGCCTGGGAAAGATTTAATAAATTCAGGACGCGGCATCTTTGAGAAGCGAATGCAGTACTTCATGATGTTGCGTTCTTGCAGACGAATTTTGTCAACAGACGCGCGCACCAAAGTAATCAACGGTTCAAACTGACGCGGCGTTAGCTTTAGGTATTTAAATGTTTCGCCAAGCTCTTGAACATTCTTGATAACATCAGCGTGATTGCGGCCCTTAGCACCAATTGATTTTTCAGTTTTAACCAGTAACTTACGGACTTCCTCGAAGCGTTGCGTTGCTACTTCGGGGTCTAGACCACCTTCATGTTCTTCTTCTTCCTCTTCCTCATCAATCTCTTCGCCGTTGGCGATTCTTTCTGCTTCAGCTGCTTCAGCAGCCTGTTGCTGGGCAAGTGCAGAGGGCACATGCTCCATGGGGTTGAGGTAACCACTAATAAGGTCAGTCAGTTTCTTATCACCGGCAACAACCTTGTCCCACTCGCCCATTACAGTAGCAACGTTAGTCGGCCAATCTGAGACGGCAGACATGAGCTCACGAGTGCCTTCTTCAATGCGCTTGGCAATCTCGATCTCGCCTTCACGCGTTAGCAGTTCAACAGAGCCCATTTCGCGCATGTACATACGCACGGGGTCAGTTGTTCTGTGTTGCTCAGACTCGACAGAGGCCAATGCGGCGGCGGCTTCAGCAGCGGCAACCTCATCTGGCGTATTGTCACCATTCATCATGAGAAGCGTTTCAGCATCCGGTGCTGTTTCAAATACGGTAATACCCATGTCGTTGATCATCTGAATGATGTCTTCGACCTGTTCTGGGTCCGCAATGTCTTCGGGTAGGTGATCGTTAACTTCAGCGTAAGTCAGGTAACCCTGTTCACGTCCTTTGGCTATAAGATCTTTAATACCGGATTGTTGCTTATCGTTGCTTTCAGTCATAGGGCAAACTTATGTCGTTGGGGGGTGGAAATTCAGCGCGCAATTATAACTAATAAACCGCGAATTGTCTCAGTCACTCTTGGATTTAATTTTAGCTACGGTTTTTATATTAGTTTAGATCACAAGTCGTTGTTTTATCTTATTTTTTAACTCTTTTGATTGTTCATCGTTGGGCAGTTGTAGGCGCAATTTGTGTAATTGTTTAATTTCACGCTCATTTAGTTTTTCACGCTGCAATAGATGCATGGCTTTTTCTGCAGGGGGCAGAGTGTCAAAAGCACTACTGATGATGTGAGCAAGTGCATCGCTAAACTCTTGATTGTCATCTCGGCCGGTGCCGACCGGTGGGTGATAAAGCTCGCTGGCAGCTAGCGATTGCAGGAGTTTTGTCTCTGCCTGGTTGCCGTGAGTACCCAGCCAATATGCGAATATATGCGATGGTTTGTAGTGCGGATTTTTCTTAGCAACATCCAGTACACGTAAAAATAACTGTATGTCTTGATCAGCTGATTTCTCTAAAAAGCTAAGATCGTCAGCCGACTCTGCCAACGCAGGATGATTTAGCAGCAGGGCGGTGATGAACTTCACCGGAGATAGCCGAATTTTAGATGCTCTTACTGGCGCTAAGTCTGCATATTGATCAGTTTCGATAGAGCCATCAAACTCAGCATAATGACCGTCATCAATAGTGTTGGGTGGAGCATAGTTCTCTGGCGCACTGCTGGCTATGGGCGTTTTTTCTGCAGCCACCGCAGCGCGTTGCTGTGGGCTGACATGAGTCGCCACATAGTCGCGCAGATTGTCGGCTGAAATTCCGGTTCTACGTGATAGCTCTTCAAGCATTAGTTGCCGAAAAACACCCTGCGGAATGCGATTAATTTGCGGCGCACAGACCTTGCTCAAGCGGGCTTTACCGTCTGCGGTTGAGCTATCAATGCCATCGTTAAGTTGTTCGAACAAAAATTCAGACAGTGGTTGGGCTTTTTTTACCTGCTCTTGGAAGGCTGTGGTGCCAAGCTGCCGAACCATGCTGTCTGGGTCTTCGCCGTCAGGCAAGAACAAAAACTTCGCCGACACACCATCGCGCATTTCTGGCAAGGCTATTTCTAAAGAGCGCGCGGCTGCGCGTCGCCCGGCGTTATCGCCATCGAAACAGAACACCAGTTCAGAGGTGTAGCGAAACAGTTTTTGCAGATGATTTTCGGTCAGAGCGGTGCCTAGCGTGGCTACGGCATTGGCTATGCCGTATTGCGCCAGAGCAATCACATCCATGTAGCCTTCAACCATAATCAAGCAGGGGATTTCTTTCAGTGTTTGTCGCGCTTCATAGAGACCATAAAGCTCTCGGCCCTTATGAAAGACCGGGGTCTCTGGAGAATTTAGGTACTTAGGTGTGCTGTCATCAAGAACCCGGCCGCCAAAACCAATGGTACGCCCGCGCTGGTCGCGAATAGGAAACATGATGCGATGGCGAAACCGATCGTACTGCTTCTTTTCTTCCGGCTTAACAATAATCATGCCCGATTGATCTAGCAGTTGATTCTTTTCATCAGTCCCGCCGGCACTTTTGAGTAAATTGTCCCACCCAGGCGGTGCATAGCCAACACCGAATTGGGCGGCAATTTTACCACTAAGCCCACGAGCCTTAAGGTAGTCTACCGCGGTTTTTGCGTCTGGATGAGTGCGTAGCTGCTGCCGATAGTATTTGTCTGATTCGGTAAGCATTGAGAACAGGTTGTCTTTTTGCTTGGTGACTTTTCGGTCGGGAGCGGCCTCTCGAGGGATTTCCATGCCGGCATTTTTAGCCAGCATTTCGACGGCAGGCAAGAAGTCTAATCGGTCGAATTCCATGACAAAGCCCAGCGCATTGCCACCAGCGCCACAGCCAAAGCAATAGTAAAATTGTTTGTCTTGAGCGACAGTAAACGAGGGGCTTTTCTCTTCGTGAAAGGGGCAGCATGCCTTGTAGTTTTTACCCGCTTTTTTTAGTGGCACACGCCCGTTCACCACATCGACAATGTCAATGCGGTCAAGGAGGTCATCAATAAATGTTTGTGGGATCAATCCGGCCATGGGTGCAATCGGTTACCGCAAATTTGAAACTACAGTGTAACTGCTTTATCGCGTAATGAAACTGCGATTAGCTATTAAGAGCAACCTTAACTAAGCCACTCACTGCGCCGCCATCGGCACGACCCTGAATCTGTGGGCGAAGTATACCCATAACCTTGCCCATGTCGCGCATAGATTCCGCGCCGGTCTCTGCAATGGCTGCAGAGATCAAGGCATTAATCTCGTCGTCATTAAGCGCGGTGGGCAAAAAGTCTTGAATGACAGTAATTTCATCAATCTCTATGGCCGCTAGCTCATCTCGTCCTGCCGCTTCATACTGGCTAATCGAATCACGTCTTTGTTTGATCATTTTATCCAGGATAGATAGCAGCCGTTCATCGTCAATCTCAATTCGTTCGTCGACTTCAATACGTTTAACTTCAGCTAGCATAAGGCGAATGGCGCCAAGGCGAGGTTTGTCTTTGGCGCGCATAGCTTGCTTCATTGCGTCGGTAATTTGTTTTTTCATCGACATAGAATATCTCCTGATAACTATTTAAAGGATTTCAGAAACACAAAAAGCGCCTACTAGGCGCTCCTTGATACTACACAATCTCAACCGTCGTTTCGAGGGGAGATTAATACAGCCGAGTAAACTTGCGTGATTCGCGAGACACTTGCTTCTGATTCCGCTTAACTGCGGCAGCAGCTTTACGCTTACGTACCCAAGTAGGCTTCTCGTAAAACTCGCAACTGCGAACTTTAGCCAAAACACCAGCTTTCTCACAAGAGCGTTTGAAGCGACGTAGTGCTACGTCAAATGGCTCGTTTTCTTTAATACGTACACTTGGCATGTATGCTTAATCCTGTAGTTTAAGTAACTGTCGAGGGGACCATTCCGCATTCGACTGTTCAACGGCGCGTATTCTATACACTTCACGTATTTGTTGCAAAGGCTTTTTGGGCATTTTTCAGTGGCTTTTTGATTCTCACCATTTCGTCATCTGTCCACGTCATGTAAGGATCTTACCGCCATTGGTTAAGTCTTGTTATAATTAGTTTTTAAATTCGATAAATTACATTAGGTGCTTGATACCATGCTTGTTCTGGGTATAGAAACTTCCTGCGATGAAACCGGTGTTGCTGTGTATGACAGTGACCGTGGGTTACTCGCGCACCGCCTGTATTCGCAGACTCAACTGCACGCAGAGTATGGCGGGGTGGTGCCCGAACTGGCTTCACGAGATCATGTCCGAAAAATTTTACCGCTGTTGGATGAGGTGTTAGCTGCGGCTGAGGTTAGCAAGCACGCGCTAGATGGCATTGCCTACACTGCGGGCCCGGGTTTGATGGGGGCTCTCATGGTGGGTGGGGCAACAGGCACAGCCTTAGGGTTTGCCTTGGATATTCCCGTATTGGGCGTCCATCACATGGAGGCCCATCTGTTGGCTCCGATGCTTGAGTCAACACCGCCGGCGTTTCCGTTTGTTGCTCTGCTGGTTTCAGGAGGTCACACTCAGTTAGTGTCGGTTAAAGCGGTTGGGGATTACCAGTTATTAGGTGAGTCACTGGATGATGCTGCGGGTGAAGCTTTTGATAAAACGGCAAAAATGCTCGATTTGGATTATCCCGGTGGTCCTGTTCTTGCGAAAATGGCCGAGCGTGGTCAAATCGACCGCTTTAGCTTTCCGCGACCGATGACCGATCGCCCCGGTTTGGATTTTAGTTTTTCAGGGCTTAAAACCCATACGCGTAACTTAATTCAGAAGCACCGTGGCGACGATGTGTTGCCTGATGAACAGACTATTCTTGATATTTGTGCCGGTTTCCAGGAGGCAGTGGTAGATACGCTGGTGATTAAATGTCGCCGAGCAGTGTTGGCCGCAGGTATGAAAACGTTAGTGATTGCTGGCGGGGTGTCGGCAAATACTCGGTTGCGAGACAAGTTAAAGGTCGCCCTTGGGAAAGAGGGTGTCGACGTGTTTTATGCACGCCATGAGTTTTGCACTGATAATGGCGCTATGATTGCCTACGCAGGGTGTCAGCGTTTGCTAGCTGGAGAGCGTAATGAGATGACAATTACGGCTACACCGCGCTGGCCACTAGAGCAGCTAAATGTGCCCTCGGGCAAAATTAAATTACAGGAACCCGTTTAATGGACATTGTTTACATCAGAGACCTGCGTATTGAAACGATTATTGGTATCTATGATTGGGAGCGCGAGGTTAAGCAAACAATTAGTCTCGACTTGGAAATGGCGCATGATATTTTGCGTGCGGCTGAAACTGATGATATTCAGTATGCCCTTAATTACAAATCGATTGCCAAGCGCTTGATTGCCTTTATAGAAGCGAGTGAATTTTTATTGGTGGAGCGCATGGCCGAGGAGATAGCCTCGATTGTCCGCAATGAGTTCTCGGTACCCTGGTTAAAGCTTCGCGTCAGTAAGCCTGGAGCACTGCGAGGCTCGCAGGATGTCGGCATTATTATCGAGCGTGGAGAGCGCAGCTAGTGGCCCTCATCTACCTGAGTTTAGGTAGTAACATCGATCGCCATATACGAATAGGGGCGGCGTTAGATGCCCTGCATGCCGAATTTAGAGAACTATTACTCTCGCCAGTCTATGAGAGCGACTCGGTGGGTTTTGAAGGCGATAATTTCTATAATTTAGTGGTCGGAATTCACTCGGACAAGTCAGTGGGTGAGTTATCGCTGATTCTCAAAGCAATAGAAAACGACAATGGTCGGGACCGCACCGCGGCGCGCTTCGGCCCTCGCAGTTTGGACATTGATATTCTTACGGTTGATGCAATTTGTGGGCACCGAGACGGCATAGAGTTGCCGCGAGATGAAATTCTTAAAAATGCATTCGTGCTGCTTCCAATGGCAGACCTTGCGCCGCAAGCACTTCACCCTAAGACCGGTAAATCCTATGCTGAGCACTGGCAGAAATACGACAAATCAAAGCAAAACCTATGGTCGGTAGAGTTTATCTGGCAAGGCCGAAGATTACCCGTTTAACCCGCCTCAAAGACTGTTAGAGCTGCCGCCATCAACCGCGATTGTTTGGCCGGTCATGTAGGTTGCCTCGACCGCTAAAAAGTACACCGTGTCAGCAATGTCAGACTCTGTTCCCAGCCGACCCATGGGTACTTTACTCAGCACCGAGTTTTGTTTGCTGGTGTCATCAGACTCGTGCTCGGGCCATAGAATTGCTCCAGGGGCGACACTGTTAACGCGAACGTTCGGACCCAGTTCTTTGGCTAGTGTTTTAGTCATGGCGATGTTGCCGGCTTTAGCGATCGAGTAGATAGGGTGGCTCTTAAGTGCCTGCCGAGCATGCATGTCGGAGATATTCACGATGACTCCATTGCTATCTGTGAGCATAGGTGCCAGTTTTTGTGATAGAAAAAATGGACCCTTCAGATTGCTGTTAATCAGGTCGTCCCACTGCTGCTCTTCGCAATCAGCGAGAGGCGTTGGATAAAAACTAGATGCGTTATTAACCAGGACATCGAGTCGGCCAACTGAACCTACTAAGTTTGCAATTTTAGTTAATCCGCTCATGTCATTAAGATCGCTTTGCACTAACAGACAACTGTCTGCACGCTGCTGATTAAGCTGATCGCAAAGCTTGTTGGCGGCAGCGGCAGAGCGGTTGTAATGAATGATAATGGTATAACCCTGTTTATGAAACACCTCGGCAATGACAGCGCCAATGCGCCGTGCTGCGCCGGTAATTAGGATAACTGGGCTAATTTGATTGTTGTCAGAATGCATGTAAATACCTTAGTTTCTATGGCTGATAATGTTGTTTAAATTCGCTTAAAGCGTCAATTTGGCGTTGCTTTAATTGTGTTCCGATATCCGCACCTTTGATACCATTGGCGACTAAATCTATTACTTGTACGGCAATGGCGGCCTCGCGGGCCTCTCGCAAATATCTATTAGGCGCATATTCTTGCTTTTCTAGCCCTTTTCGCCCTTTTGCATCGGCCATACAGCAGAGTAAGAAGTCGTCTAGTTTTTCCGCAGACTTCAGGGCGCCAATAACCGTTAACAGCTTTAGTAAGTTTTCTGGTTTGAATTCGAGTGACTTGTGGCACATCAAATGATATTCCGTCACCACCATTGCTAATTGGCGATGCTGGTTGGGAACCTTTAATCGATCACATACCTGTTTGACTAGGGGCAGTCCTCGGGCCTCATGGCCGGTATGGCGAGGCAGAATTTCCTTGGGCGTAATGGCTTTTCCCAAGTCATGCACCAGCACGGTAAAACGAATAGTAGCTTTATTGGTTAACAGCGCCGATTGCTGCAGTGCCATTAGTGTATGAATGCCCGTGTCGATCTCTGGGTGAAAATCTGCGCGCTGTTCAATACCAAACAGAGCCTCGACCTCAGGTAATAACACGGCCAGCGCACCACAGGACTTCAATGTTGCTATAAAAACGTCAGGAGAACGTTCACACAATGCACGCTGGGTTTCTTTCCATACGCGTTCAGCCACCAGCGCAGTCATTTCACCACGATTAACGATTGTACACATTAGCTGGAGTGTTTCTGGTGCGAGGGTAAACCCAAGATGTGCATAGCGTGCGGCAAATCGCGCAACCCGTAATACCCTCAGTGGGTCTTCAGCAAAAGCATCTGAGACGTGGCGTAAAACCTTATTCTCAAGATCTTGTTGGCCGCCATAGGGATCGGTAATAGTGCCATCAGCAGACTCTGCCATTGCATTAATGGTCAAGTCACGACGAATTAAGTCATCTTCGAGACTTATGTCGGGTGATGTGTGAAAGGTGAAGCCACCATAGCCAACGCCTGATTTCCTTTCGGTTCGTGCCAAGGCATATTCTTCACCGCTGCGAGGATCAATAAAAACGGGAAAATCCTGTCCGACTGGCCTATAGCCAAGGGCTACCATTTCTTCTGGAGAGCTACCGACCACTACCCAGTCATTTTCATGGCAGGGGTAATTTAGTAATTTGTCGCGAACGGCGCCGCCAACTCGGTAGATTTGCATGATTAGATTATCCTTTTCGCCATTGTAAGTCTCAACAGTAGCGACCTCAATCTAAACTCTGAAACATCGTGATAATGTTTTTTCAGTGCAGAACCATGATGGTGGCTTTGTGGGCTATTGTTTATGAATTAAATTGATCAAAGGCCACCTATGGATGCTGATTTTTGGCATAATGCTCACACTTTTTATAATTCTATTTTGAGGCTGTATGGTGGTTGGACCATCCCTTCTATCTGTCAAAGATTTGTGCTTTGAGCGCGACGACACTCAGATAATTGACTCTGTGTGTCTGGATCTTAGTGACGGTGAAATACTACAAATAGAAGGACCTAACGGTAGTGGTAAAACAACCTTATTGCGACTGTTGACCTCGGCGCTGACTCCGACGCGCGGAAATATTTACTATCGAGGTAAAGCGCTGTCCGAATGTCGATTTGAATATCTCTCTGACCTGCTTTTTTTAGGACATCAGTCTGCGGTAAAGGTGACCTTGAGCGCAGAAGAAAATCTTAGCTGGATGACGGGCCGTTCGACAGTCTGCGAAGAGCTTTTATCGGCTTTGGACAGTGTGCAATTGACAGGTTATTCCGATGTACCCTGTTACCGACTGTCTGCTGGACAGCAGCGCCGAGTGGCACTAGCCCGATTACTCATTTCAGACGCTAAACTTTGGATTTTGGATGAACCCTTTGCGGCGCTAGACAGCCAAGGTGTAGCCTTGGTTGAAGACTGCATGCAGAAACATCTCGATGGGGGTGGTTCGGTTGTGCTGTCAACACATCAACCTGTCGCCATGAAAGCGGTGCGCCGCTACTCCCTAATGGATCAAGCTATTCAGGGAGCAGTTTAGAAATGATCTCTAACACTGGTTTTTGGGCTTTTCTCAGACGCGATTTGTTACTGATCAATCGGCGTCGAGGAGAGGTTGCTAGTCCGCTCATCTTTTTTATTATGGCAGCGACCTTTGTCCCTTTGGCAACAACCCCTGATGCTGAATTACTGAAAGACATTGCACCCGGTATCATTTGGGTTATGGCGCTCTTAGCAACATTGCTTTCTGCGGAGAGTTTGTTCGCAAGTGATTATCAGGATGGATCTTTGGAGCAACTGCTGATCAGCCCACAGTTGATAGTCATGCCGGTGTTGGGTAAAGTCACCGCGCATTGGCTGACCACGGGTTTGCCGTTGACGTTGGTGTCTCCACTTTTAGGCCTGTTGCTCTCGTTACCCACTGACGGTTATTTGCCGATGATGGCTGGCTTAGCGGTGGGTACTGGCTGTCTAAGCCTACTGGCGGCCTTGGGTGCGGCCTTGACCGTATCTTTGCCCAAAGGCGGGCTGCTGTTGACACTAATAGTGATGCCTCTTTATATGCCGGTTATTATTTTTGGCAGTGCCACCGCGCAGTACAGTATTCAAGGACTTGCTTGGACTGGTCCATTGGCAATTTTGGGTGCTATGCTGGCTCTCGCTATTGCGCTCTGTCCCTTGGCGATTTCCAGTGTGTTACGCCTGACGACGATTAATTAGGACTTAGATTAGACTATGAATTGGAACTGGTTTTATAGGATGGGATCGCCGCGCTGGTTTTACGAGTCCACTAGCCGATGGTTGCCATGGTTGGCCGCCCTAACATTTGTGCTATTGGCGGGCGGACTAGTCTGGGGGCTTGCGTTTGCGCCTCAAGACGCCAAACAGGGCAATAGTTTCCGTATTATCTATCTGCACGTACCGGCATCATTTTTAGCATTAGCCGGCTATTTTTTAATGGCAACAGCCGGAGCCATTGGGTTGATTTGGAAGATGAAATTATCCTATATGGTCATGAAATGCGCAGCGCCACTCGGAGCGGTACTCACATTTCTGGCGCTATTTACTGGAGCGGTTTGGGGTAAGCCCACCTGGGGTAGCTACTGGGTTTGGGACGCACGAGTTACCTCGATGTTGATTCTCTTATTTCTGTATTTGGGTGTGCTAGCTCTTCAGTACGCATTTGACAGCAAGGATGTAGGTAATAAAGCTAGCGCCATATTGGCTTTGGTGGGCACTGTCAATATCCCTATCATCTATAAATCTGTGGACTGGTGGTTCACCTTGCATCAGCCGGCAACGATTCGTTTTACCGAAGCACCCTCGATGCACCCCGATATGTTCCAACCTTTATTGGTAATGATCTTAGGTTTTTATTGTTTTTATGCAGTGGCCTTAATACTGTCGGTGCGCGTAGAGATATTAGCGCGCGAACGAAAGACCAGTTGGGTGCGTGAACGAGTGAAGCAGGCCACGCAAAATACTCTAGGAGCAGGATTGTGAATTTTCAGTTCGATAACGTTAGCCACATGCTAAATATGGATGGCCATGGGGCTTATGTGTGGACTGCTGTTGTAGTCACGGTGCTGTTGATGACGTGGTTGATCATCAATCCGCTGTTGCAGGGACGTAATGTGTTTAAAGAAATAGCGCGAGAAGTGTCCAGAGAGCAGCTTCGCCAAGACGCTGTTAAAGAGGGTACCTAATGCATCCACTACGTAAACAGCGTTTGCAGATTGTGGTGATGATAATTGCCGCGTCGGCCGTCGCTACTGGATTAATTATCTATATGCTGGGGCAAAATGCTAACTATTTCTACACTCCATCTCAGGTATTGTCGGGAGAGGCTCCCGAAGGTACTTTTATCCGCGCCGGAGGTATGGTGGTAGAAGGTAGTGTGCGCCGAGATCCCAACTCTCTAGCGGTGAACTTTGAGGTTACTGACGGCAGTGCCATTTTAGGGATTCGCTACACCGGAATTTTACCCGATTTGTTCGCAGAGAATGAAGCGGCAATTGCGGCGGGTAAGCTTGACCAGAACAGGGTACTTCAAGCCTCCGAGGTGTTGGCGAAGCATGATGAAAAGTACACTCCGCCAGAGGTTGCTGAATCGATGAATGCTGCCTATAAAGCCAAACAGAAACAGAAACGGAAAGCAGACAAATTATGACGGCTGAATTGGGTCATATTGCATTGATAATTGCGCTTTGTATGGCAGTTTTTCAAACCCTGGTGCCAATGGTAGGTTCGTTTAAGGGCTACCAGAGCTGGATGCGACTTGGACAGACCATGGCGTTCGGGCAGTTCGTGTTTATAGCATTGTCTTTCGCCTGCTTATCAATGGCCTTTCTCAACGATGATTTCTCTGTTGCCTATGTAGCAAACAATTCAAATACCCTGCTGCCAGACCGCTTTAAAATGAGCGCCGTTTGGGGAGCTCATGAAGGATCATTGTTGTTATGGGCTTTAATACTGGCAGGTTGGACCGCTGCGGTAGCTTTATTTAGTCGAAGAATGCCTTTGGTTTTTTCGGCCAGAGTTCTTTCGGTGTTGGGGTTTATCGCGGTTGGGTTTGCTCTTTTTTTACTACTGACCTCTAATCCTTTTGAACGAATACTACCAGTGATACCGCTCGAGGGGGGTGATCTTAATCCGCTGCTTCAAGATTTTGGTCTGATTGTGCATCCACCCATGTTATATATGGGTTATGTGGGTTTTTCTGTGCCGTTCGCCTTTGCCATTGCCGCGTTAATTGGTGGACAGTTTGATAGCGCCTGGGCACGGTGGGCACGACCCTGGATTAATGCCGCCTGGATGTTTTTAACCGTTGGCATCTGTTTGGGTAGCTGGTGGGCATATTATGAGCTAGGTTGGGGTGGCTGGTGGTTTTGGGACCCTGTAGAAAATGCATCGTTCATGCCATGGTTAATCGGTACCGCGTTAATGCATAGTATTGCTGCCAGCGAGAAGCGTGGCGTATTCCGTAGTTGGACATTGCTGTTAGCTATCTTTACCTTCTCTTTAAGCCTGCTGGGCACGTTTTTAGTGCGCTCGGGGATTCTTACTTCCGTTCATGCGTTTGCCAGTGACCCAGAACGCGGTGTTTTTATTTTAGCGTTTTTGTTTGTAGTGGTCGGCGGATCACTGCTGTTGTTTGCGTTGCGGGGCCCTCAAATGAGGTCTTCGTCTGACTATCAAGGTTGGTCTAGAGAGACCATGTTGATGGTCAACAATGTGTTGTTGGTTAGTGCTACTGCGATGATTTTGGTGGGTACGCTTTATCCGCTGCTGGCAGATGTTCTTGATTTGGGTAAAATTTCTGTTGGCCCTCCGTATTTCAGTTTTTTCTTTGTACCCATCACTACGGTTTTAATGCTGTTTTTGGGGTTTGCTGGCTTTACTCGCTGGCAGTGGACCGATGCTCGGCTATTACTTCGCAAGGGTGTTGTCCCAGGTCTTATTAGTCTGGTCTTGGGGTTGTTATTGCCAGCTCTAGCTGTCGAGCAATTATCCTGGAGTAGTTATTCGCTAAGTGCTGTATTGACCCTTATATTGGTTTTTTGGGTGATCACTATGAGTGCTGAAGATTTACTGCTAAAAGTTGACGGAAAAATGTCTAACTTAAAAGGTTTAACCGGAAGCTACTGGGGAATGCTGATCGCTCATGCTGGCTTGGCAATCTGTGTGTTGGGTGTTGGTCTCAGTGCGAGTTATGACCTGCAACGCGATGTGCGAATGGTCCCCGGTGACCATGTAGACTTAGGTGAATATAGCTTCCAATTTGTTGGAGTGAAGCCTGCGGATGGCCCTAATTTCTCTGCCTATCGTGGCCAAGTACTGGTGACTGTGGGTGACCAATTAATCACCACGCTATGGCCAGAGAAACGCAATTATAAAGCAGCCGGGCAGACAATGACTGAAGCCGCTATCGACGGTAAGTTAACCCGAGATTTATACGTTTCCCTCGGTGAGCCACTCGGCGGCAATGCTTGGGCAATTAGAGTGCAAGTTAAGCCTTTTGTACGTTGCATTTGGTTGGGCGCGCTTATGGCCGGGCTGGGTGGTTTAATTGCCGGCAACGATAAACGCTATCGACGCCGAAAAAGCCGTTTAACTACGGCATCAAATGTAGGAGGAATTCGGGTTTGATGAGATTGGCGCTGTTTCTTCCTGTCGCTTTATTTGTTGTTCTCTCGGTTGTGTTGTTACTTGGCTTGGACAGTGACCCGACGGAATTACCTTCTGCGCTAGTGGATGAGCCTTTCCCAGCATTCAGGCTAGAGGCTTTGGACCCAGAGCAAGGATTTATAGACGAGCAGCAGTTGATTGGCGAAGTGGCCTTGGTCAACGTTTGGGCAACCTGGTGCTATGCTTGTCGAATTGAGCATGCGATGCTCAATCAGCTTGCCGAGAGTGGGGTTAAAATCATTGGTTTAAATTATAAAGATAATCGCGCGGATGCTTTTGAGTGGTTGACGTTGCGCGGTGACCCCTATGTGTTTTCCGTGTTTGATTTGAGAGGTTCTCTAGGGATAGATTTGGGTGTTTATGGCGCCCCTGAAACCTTTCTTATAGATGCCCAAGGGATGATTCGTTATCGCCGCGTCGGTGTTGTTGATGAGCGAGTTTGGAGCAATGAATTTGCCGGTTTATACGCGAAGCTGAAGGCCGAAGCACAATGAAAAACTTGGTCTTTTTAGTCTTGCTTTTGATGTCAGGGTCAGTGAATGCGACCTCTGATTTAGTGGTTTTTTCTGACCCATCCTACGCTGCCCGTTATCAAAGCATGATTTTGGAGTTACGCTGTCCAAAATGTCAAAACCAGAACCTTGCCGACTCTAACTCACCTATTTCTCAGGACTTACGTGCAGAGGTGCAGCGTTTGCTTGAGCTAGGGATGACTGACGGCGAAATACAGCAGCATCTTATGGCGCGTTACTCTGAGTTTATTCTTTATCGGCCGCAGGTTAACAAAAGCACCTACTTATTATGGATTGCGCCAATAGTCATTTTGTTGATCGGAATAGTAATTATTTTTGGCTTGAGTCGACGTTCGGCTGTCGTATCAGAAGTCCAGAATCCTGATATCCAAGATAACAAACAGCGACTTGCTGATTTACTTAAAAACGGAAATCAATAGCCATGCTGACCTGGATGTTGACTCTGATTGCGGTTGCTTTTTTATTCGTTCTCTACCCCTTTGTTTTTAACGACGATTCTTCAGTTAATAAAGGTCAAGAGCAGGGGAAAATCGCAGAGAAAGACAATGTTCGGTTATTCAAAGAACAACAAGGCCAGTTTCAGCGGCAGTTAGACGTAGGCGATATTGACGCTCAACAATTCGCAAGGCTGATGACTGAGGCTGAACAGTTGTTGTTAGCCAATACCGCACTGACGTCGAATCGAAAATACAAGGTACTCTCGGGGGGACTCTGGTTACTGCCTATTTTAGTGTTGCTGCTGCCAATGGCCACGATTGCGCTCTACCAGCAAGTAGGAGCGATTGAGGATCAAGAAATAGCGGCTTTGATCGAACTACAAAGTTCTGTAGGCAACAATTCGGTCTCTGACTCATGGAATGTCGAACTGATTGAAGCGTTGCAGCAGCGCGTTATAAGCCGCCCAGAGAATATTTATTATTGGGCAATGCTGGCGCAGTGGGCGATCAGTAACAATGATATGGCGAGTGCGAATGAGTATTTTGCCGCCGCCCTTAAAGTCGCCCCTAGCGATAGTTTTCTACTCGCCCAGTATGCTGAATCATTATTTTTACTTGACGGTAATCGCTTTACTCCGCGAGTCGTCACTGCCGTTGATACAGCATTTGCGGCTGACACTACTAATCAGACGGTACTTGGATTAAAAGGGATAGAGGCATTTGCTAATGGCGACCTGAGTCTTGCGATCACCTATTGGCAGGGCGCACAGCAGCAGCTGGATCCTGCTGGTGCGATATTTCAGGGATTGCAAACGGGTATTGATCGCGCTCAATTACTGCTCACCTCATCACCCGGCGGTAGTTCACCGATGACCCAGCTCAATGAGAGAGAGCAGGCAGTTAATGTGTCGGTCCGAGTCAGTATTGATCCACGGGTGCCGACTACTCCAGATCAGAGAGTTTTTGTGGCGGCGCTGCGAGAGGATGGCCCCCCCATGCCCTTAGCCGCTAAAAAGATAAGCGCTTCTCAGCTGCCGGGGACCATTGTGTTGACGGACGCTGATGCGCTTGTTGCAGGCCAAGAGTTATCAACCGCTAAACGGATAAAGATTGTCGCTAGACTATCTTCATCCGGTTCAGCTACGCCTCAGGCTGGTGACTGGGAAGCGGTAAGTGATAGTTTTATACTCGATAAGAAGAGTGCTCAAGTCAGCTTAATAATAAATCGGCAGAGAAAATAGTAGGTTACGGGTTACCGTTCTTATAACTAAGTTTGTAAATGACCGATTTAGTGTTTTTTGTCACGACGATAATGTGTAAACTTACATATAAGACACTCTGACAATAACAGCGCCAAACGGCTAGGCTAAAACCTAAAAATGGCTATATATGCGGCTTAAATCAATCAAACTGTCAGGATTTAAATCCTTCGTCGACCCGACTAATGTCAAATTCCCAAGCAATCTCTGCGCAGTGGTTGGCCCCAACGGCTGTGGAAAATCTAATGTCATTGATGCGGTGCGCTGGGTTATGGGCGAGAGTTCTGCGAAAAATCTTCGCGGTGATTCTATGTCGGATGTCATCTTTAACGGCTCTGGTGGCCGAAAGCCGGTAGGCCAGGCTTCTGTTGAGTTGATTTTTGATAATACCCAGCAGCGAATTGTCGGTGAATATGCCGCCTATAATGAAATTGCTATCAAACGCAAGGTGACTCGAGATGGCCAGTCGAATTACTATTTAAATGGTACTAAATGTCGCCGTCGCGATATTACTGATATTTTTCTTGGCACCGGTTTAGGGCCGAGAAGTTATGCGATTATAGAGCAGGGGATGATCTCTCGACTGATCGAATCCAAGCCGGATGAGTTGCGGATTTATATCGAAGAGGCAGCTGGGATTTCCAAATATAAAGAGCGGCGCAGAGAGACAGAAAGCCGTATGCAGCGCACCATGGAAAATCTGGAGCGCTTAACCGATATACGGGATGAACTTGGACGCCAGTTGAGTCGCCTAGAACGTCAGGCAAAGGCAGCTGAAAAATATTCTGAGTACAAAAAACAAGAACGACAGTTAAGCGCTGAGCTATTAACGCTTAAGTGGAGAGGCTATAACCAGGATGCCATGGGTCTAAAAGCCGTGATTGGTGGTTTTGAAGTTGAAAAAGAGAAGATTGTTGCGCAGCGCAGTCATTGCGATACCAGTATTGAAAAACTCCGAACGCAATATACCGATCAGAGCGATGCTTTTAACGAAATTCAAGCGAGGTTCTATAAGATTGGCGGTGAAGTTACCCGCATCGAACAAGCTATTGAGCATGCGCAACAGCGTGCTCAAGATATTGATAGAGAGCTTCAGCAAACTGAGCGCAACTATCAAGAGACTGACGAGCATCTTAATGCAGATAGAAATAAGGTTGTTGGCTGGCAGGCAGAATTTGATGAATTGACGCCGGCATTAGAACAGGCCACTGAGTTAGAGGCGGTTTCTACGGCAGCGCTTGAAGAAGCTGAACTGGCGATGAACCAGTGGCAGCACAACTGGGACGAATTTAATCAGAATTCCGCCAATCCTCGGCAGCAAGCTGAGGTACAGCAGTCACGGATTCAGCATCTCGAACAGTTAATGCGACGCCTCTCAGAGCGAAAGCAGAATTTAGAGGCCGAAGCGACTAGCTTTCAGGCCAGTCCAGCTGAGGAAGAGTTGGCATCTATCAAAGATCGTCTGGATGCGACTGAGCAAGCGCGTACCCTTACTGATAATCAGCGCCAAGAGAATCGCCTGGCGATTGAGACACTGCGTGCTCAAGAGCTGCAAACCAATACAGAGTGCGATGATCTTCGTGGCACCCAACAGACCTTGAAGGGGCGTCAGGCGTCACTTCAAGCACTGCAGCAGGCCGCTATGGGTGATGATGCAGAACAGCAGTGGCTGGCGGGTGCTGGGCTCGACAAACAACCCAGGCTGGCTGATCAAATGACGGCTGCAGCCGGTTGGGAACTCGCGGTAGAAACTGTATTGGGGAGCTATTTGCAAGCGGTTGCGGTGGATGACATGGCCAGCTCCGTTGATCTTATGCAGGGTTTCACTAAAGGTGAATTATTATTTGTTAGTCCAGGAACTGTTGAGCATCATTCGGCCTCAGCAAAAGGGCAGTTACTGAGTGATCTCGTTGAGGGTGATTCGGCCAAGACCCTGTTGGCCAATGTGTTTATTGCTGAATCCTTGGCAGAGGCTCTTGCTTTGCAGGCTAAATTAGCTCTTCACGAGTCAGTGGTTACCGCGGATGGTATCTGGCTGGGTGCAAACTGGGCGCGTGTTGCGCGAGATAAAGATGCGACGGTGGGTGTTCTTCAACGAAAACAAGAGTTGGACGCTATTGAAAAACAGCTCAAAGAGCTCTCAGTCGCTATTGGAGGTCTTGAAAAGCAGCGTGAAGAAAATGGGCTTACGTTGAGGGATCTTGAAACGGCTCGCCAGAAGATTTCTTTAAGTATTGAGGAACAACAGAGTAATTATGCAGAGTTACGTTCTAAGCTGAGTGGATTTGAGGTACAAATTGAGCAATTTAAAGCGCGTAAGGAGCGAGCAGACAGTGAATTAGCCGATGTTCTTAAGCAGTCGCAAGCTGAAAATGAAAATCTCGTTTCAGCGCGGGTTGTGTTGCAAGAGTCCATTGAAAAAATGGAAGTCGATACTGAGCTTAGAGCAGGCCTTGTAAGTCAACGTGATTTACTGAGAACTACTCTGGATAGCGAGCGTCAAACTGCTCGTCAACATCGTGATAATCGCCAGCAATTAGCCCTTCGTGAGGGCTCCCTAAGTACGCAACTTGCGTCAATCAAAGATGCGATTGTGCGTCTGGAATTACAGTTTAAGAGACTTGAAGAGCGTCGTGCGGAGCTGCGTCTCGCATTTGAAATCAAAGAAGATCCCACCGATGATCACAAGCAGCAATTAGAGCAGCAATTAGAAGCGCGTCTGAAAGTTGAAGATGAACTGGGTGAGTCTCGCAAGCAGGTCGAGGCAACGGAGTACGAGACTCGCGAACAGGAAAAACGGCGTGGTGAATTGGAACTAGAATTACAGAATTTGCAAGGCGAGTTAGAGACGCAGCGATTGTCAGCCCAGGAAGTCAGTACTCTCAGCAGTACTGTCGAACAACAGATCAAAGATAAAAATGGGGTGTTAGCTGATTTGTTAGACGCGCTGTCAGAGGACGCTGATCTGGTTGATTGGGAAGAACAATTACAACTGATCGCTAATCGTATTCAGCGCCTTGGGCCGATTAACTTGGCGGCTATTGATGAGTACAAAATCGAATCAGAGCGCAAGAACTATTTGGACAAGCAAAATCAGGAGCTTGAAGAGGCACTTGAGACGCTGCAATCTGCTATTCAGAAAATCGATCGCACTACTCGAACCCGATTTAAAGAAACCTTCGAATTGGTAAACACCCATATACAGGCTCTATTCCCAAAATTATTTGGTGGAGGGCACGCCTACTTAGAAATGACCGGTGACGATTTACTCAACACTGGTGTTACCTTGATGGCTCGACCTCCAGGCAAGAAAAATGCGTCTATTCACTTGCTGTCAGGCGGTGAAAAAGCACTCACAGCCATTGCGATGGTGTTTGCGATCTTTAAATTGAATCCAGCACCATTTTGTATGTTGGATGAGGTAGATGCCCCCTTAGATGATGCCAATGTGGCGCGGTATGCTGCTATGGTTAAAGAGATGTCTGAGCAGGTACAATTTATCTTTATTACGCACAATAAAATTTCGATGGAAGCGGCCAATCAACTGATGGGTGTGACCATGCATGAAGCTGGGGTTTCAAGGTTAGTCAGTGTGGATGTTGATCAAGCTGCTGAACTCGCTGGTGCTTAAGTATTTAGTTTTTTAAAGGATGGTTATACGTTATGACAAGCAATGTTAATGGTCAGCAATTTATTCGTTATCTAAGGGTCTGATATGGATTTTTTTGGTCCTAGAGAAATACTCATTGTGGTGGCTATTTTAGCATTGGTAGCTGTTGTCCTTGACGGAGCACGTCGAATAAAGCGCAACCGTTATGAAAACTTACAAATGTCTTCACGTAACCTTAAACAGTCTCCTGACCGCCATGACTTTGACGATAATGCACTGGACCATAGTCAATTTCCGTCTGGCGGTTCGAGAGTGGTTGGCGCAAGATCTGCTGATGATTTAAGCGCTGAGAAAAAAACCACTGCTGGCAACGGCGAGTTTAGTTTTTCAAAACAACCAGAACAGCAGGGATTCGATTTAGATCATTCAATATTTGCCAGTCGCGATGATGAACTCGATGACTTAGAGGTTCCCATCGTGACACCTGAGCCTGAATTAGCCAAGCAATCAAGCGCTGAGGGACCCCAAGACGTATTAGTAATGCACTTAATGGCTAACAAAGGCGAAATGCTTAATGGCGGAGACCTTTTAGAGTCTTCAGTCGAGGTCGGGTTGCGTTATGGGGCGATGAAGATTTTTCATCGTCATCTCAATGATGATGGATCGGGGCCGGTATTGTTCAGTATGGCTAATCTGGTTAACCCTGGTACCTTTGACCTGAACACTATGGCTAAGATAACCACGCCAGGTGTGACTCTATTTATGGCATTAGACGAACTCGATGACCCCAGCGATGCATTTGAGATAATGATTGAAGCGGTTAACAACATGGCTGAAAAATTACCCTTAAATGTGATGGATGAGTCCCGCAGTTCAATGACTGTTCAAACTATAGATCATTACCGTCAGAGAGCAAAAAAGGCTAGATTGCAGCAGTCAAATGATCATCAATAATCACGGGACTTAGCTTCATGGCATCTATCCCTGAGAGTATCTTTGAGGAATACAAACAGCTTGTTGCTGAGTTAAATCAGCACAATCATCGTTATTATGTTCTCGACGATCCCTCCGTGCCAGATAGTGAGTACGATCGGCAAATGCGTGCATTGCAGGAGATAGAGCGAGTTTATGTAGATGCGGTTGCTGAGGACTCACCCACTCAGCGAGTTGGTGGTGCCGCACTGCAGTCATTTTCACAAATCACACATGTATTGCCGATGTTATCATTGGATAATGCGTTCAGTGATGCTGAGCTTGAAGATTTTGAGCGTAAGGTAAAAGACAGGCTCAATCAGACTATTGAAATAGACTATGTTTGTGAGCCCAAACTGGATGGGGCAGCGGTGAGTGTGTTGTATCGAGACGGTCTTCTAGTGTATGGCGCAACTCGCGGTGATGGCAGTGTCGGTGAAGATATAACCGCCAACGTGCGGACTATAAAGAATGTCCCATTGAAACTTCAGGGCGATAATATTCCAGAAATACTTGAGGTTCGAGGCGAGATTTATCTCCCCAAAGCGGGGTTTGATGCCCTCAACGAAGCTGCGCGTGCTGCCGGAGGAAAGACCTTTGTCAATCCTCGTAATGCGGCGGCTGGGAGTTTGCGGCAATTAGATTCGAAAGTAACGGCAAGCCGGCCATTGGAGATGTGCGCCTACAGTGTTGGTCAATACCAGGCGGAGAGTACCCCATCTACACACCAAGGTATGCTTGAAGCGCTCGGTGGCTGGGGATTTAAACTGAATGAGCATATGGAAACGGTCACCGGTATAGACGCCTGTGCAGATTATTATAAACGGTTGGCGCAGCGTCGGAATAAGCTCCCTTACGATATTGATGGTATCGTTTATAAAGTGAATCAGTTAGCTCTTCAGGAGCGATTAGGATTTGTTGCTAAAGCACCACGCTGGGCGATCGCTCGAAAATTTCCAGCGCAAGAAGAGATGACGCAATTACTAGGCGTGGAATTTCAGGTTGGTCGCACCGGGGCAATCACTCCAGTAGCACGCTTGCAGCCGGTTTTTGTCGGTGGTGTAACAGTCAGCAATGCGACCCTACACAATCGCGATGAAATTGAGCGTTTGGGTGTGCGGGTTGGCGATTTTGTTATTATCCGTAGAGCGGGTGATGTGATTCCTCAGATTTCTAAAGTCGTTTTAGAAAAAAGACCTCCTAATGCTGAGCCTATTCTTTTTCCAGAACGCTGCCCAGTTTGTCAGTCTTCTGTGCAGCGCAATGAGGGAGAGGCCGTGGCAAGATGCTCTGGAGGGTTATTTTGTGGGGCGCAAATAAAAGAGGCGATTAAACATTTTGCCTCACGCAAAGCCATGGATATTGACGGCTTGGG
Source organism: gamma proteobacterium HTCC2207 (assembly GCA_905182275.1). Classification (GTDB taxonomy): domain Bacteria; phylum Pseudomonadota; class Gammaproteobacteria; order Pseudomonadales; family Porticoccaceae; genus HTCC2207. The sequence goes on along the minus strand of CAJJAU010000027.1, from coordinate 43,028 downwards.
AGATAAGCTCGTTGAACTTATGGTCGATGAGACAATTATTTTTTCAGTAGCGGATCTCTATGACCTTGATGAGAAGCGGCTAGTTGGTTTAGAGCGTATGGCAGAAAAGTCAGCCGCTAATTTAGTAGCCGCAATAACGGTTAGTAAGCAGACTACCTTGGCTAAATTTTTGTATGCCCTCGGTATACGTGAGGTGGGCGAGGCAACAGCACAAACATTAGCTAATAATTTTGGAGCCATAGAGCCCATTGCCCAGGCGTCGGCGGAGGAATTGTTAGAGATAGACGACATTGGGCCGGTGGTTGCGCGACATATTGTTAATTTTTTCCGTAACCCAGATAATCTCTCCATCATCGAGGCGCTGCGTAATGCCGGTGTTCGATGGGCTGATATTGATCTCTCAAGTCAGGATTCACAACCTCTAAAAGGTCAGACTTGGGTGTTAACCGGCGGTATGCAGATCATGAGCCGAGCTGAAGCAAAAGATGCGTTGCAGGCCCTGGGTGCCAAGGTCGCTTCAAGTGTGTCGGCTAAAACTAATCAGGTTGTTGCTGGGCCGGGTGCAGGGTCAAAACTAACCAAGGCTGAAAGTTTAGGTATTCCGGTCATGGACGAAGCCCAGTTCATGGACTTTTTGTCGGCGCAACGACAATAAAATGCTAAAAACCAACACAGGACATTGAGCAGATTGAATAAACCCTCTTCGAAAAGTTTCTTAAAGCGCCGATCAACTTGGATTGCTTCAATGCTTGCTTGCTTTGCCTTTTTACTGATGGCAGTTGAAGTCTACAACGTGCCGATGTCATTGCTGATCAGTAATTTATTGTCGATGTTGGTTGGTCTAGGGCTAATTGTTGCCCTCAGTGCTGCTGTTGGATGGCTGTTGGTGGTCTTGCGTAAACGCCGCAAATAAGTGAATTCTCAAACGTTTTCTTTTCGCCATTATTTGGCAACCATTGGCTCGAGCAATTTTGCCATGGGTGTACACACGATCCTATTCCCATGGTTAATCATTGGGGTTTTGGAAGAGTCTCCGAGTCGGCTTGGGTTGGCGCAAATGGCGCTGTTACTGCCCAACTTGCTCTTCATTTTGCCGGGGGGCGTAGTCTCTGACGGTCGTCACCGTGGGAGTTGGTTGTCAGTACTTTATGCTCTCTATATTTTGCCTGTGGGGCTACTGTTTATAGCGGTTGCCACAGATCAACTTTCATTTTCGCTTATGCTGCTGTTTGCCGTGAGTTTCGGCACAATTTCTGCGTTTGTTCAACCGGCACGGGAAAGTTTACTGGGCTATGCTGATCAGAACCTTATGCATCAGGCTGTTGCAAAGGTTGTCGCAGTACAGTTTGTTGCTCAGGGTGTAGGGTTTTTCTTTGCTGGTCAGATCGGAAATTTGGGTGTACTGCCACTACTGACATTTCAAGTCTGTATGTTCGTGTTCAGTGCCTGGTGTATTCGCCAGTCTCACCCGCAGATGAAATCGCCTCATGATATCTCTAAACAACCTATAACCGAGCCTAGAAAGCCAATAGCTGAACTGCGTAAAGGCTTTAATTTGTTTGCAGAAAATCGTGCACTGCTGCATCTCATATTTCTTGTATTTGCCACTGGATTTCTTGCATTTGGGGTCTACTTAGTCGGAATGCCGCTTATCGCCAAGCAGGGTTATGGTGGTGGCGCTCAGCTCTATGCAGGACTACAGATTATCTTCACACTGGGTATCGTCAGCGCTAATCTTGGAGTAATGAAGAGAAAGACGATGTTTAAACGCCCAGGCCGCCTGATGATTGTTAGTTTTCTATGGCGCGGCAGCCTAGTGGGTATCGTTGCATTTTTACCTAACCTTTGGGTGTTATTCCCGGTGGTGTTCGTGTGGGGTTTTTTCTCAGGATTGTCGATGACCTTAGGCCGTACCATTCTTCACAATCAAGTCCCACATGCGTTGCGCTCCAGAGCTGCTTCTGTTTATCAGTTGAGTTTGTTTGGTGGCGCACCTCTAGGTGCCTGGGCAAGTGGTATGGCTATTCAAACAATAGGTTTGAGTGCGACTTTTATTGTTATTGCCATTCTCACTTTGGCAGTCTCTTTGATAGCGGCCACAGCGTCACCTCTATGGTCTCTGGCCACTGAAGAGCCGAATAACTAGACAGCAGTAAACGCAACTAATGCCGCGGTTACTGCTACGTTTAGTGATTCAACACCATTGTTCATTGCGATGCCGGCACGATAATCGCAGAGCGATGCGATACTCTCACTGACGCCGTCTGATTCGTTACCTAAAATATAGACCACTGACTGATCACGTGGAATATCCGACAAGGGTGTCGCGTCATGAGACGACAACATGCATAGTTTAAAGCCCTGTTGTTGTAGCTTTTTTAAAGCAGTGGGCAAACTATCGCAGCGTAATATGGTGCCTTTGAAAACCGTGCCTGCACTGGCTTTAATGACTAATGATGAGATTTCAGCGACGCCTTTGGTGGGCAGAAGTAAACCATAGCAAGGGCTGGCAGTAACACTGCGAATAATCATCCCCAAATTCTGCGGATTAGTTACCCCATCTATGGCTATTAATACTTTAGGATTTCCCTCGGTCAGGGCACTCATAGCCTGCTCATAAGGCTGATAACCGGGGCAGTGTATGTCACAGGCAACGCCTTGGTCCTGCTTGCTATTACGTGAAATACGCGCCAGTTGAGAGCGGTTGTGATAAAGCACTTCGATATTGCGTTGCGTTGCTAACTGCTTGATTTGATCAATAATGCCGCCACCGCGATTACTGTCGGCGAGATGCAGACGGTATATATCCAATTTTTTATCATCGAGTATTTCTAAAACCGGTTTGCGACCGTAAACGGTAATGAGTTGGTCAAAAAAAACTTTTCTTTTTAAGTACTCAGGACTGTCAGAGCGCTGATCAGGAGACTGGGGAGGATTCATGTTAGCCTTTTATGTCTGGTACGATTTCGGTAGCAGCCTTCAGTAAGCCCGCTATTATCTTTAGGTCTTCAGTGGAAGCCTTACCCTGAGTTGCTGATATGTCCAATGCTATGCTACCCAGCCCAGAATAGACTTGCCGCCATGCTTCTGGTGCCTTCTCTAAAGCCGTTAGATGAGTTTCAATCGTGTTGGTATCGCCCCGCGAGATAGGGCCTGTTAAGGCACGTTTGGCATCAGTATCAAAATAGTTATTCAAGGTTTGATGAATGAGAGCCTGCAGCGGATTGTGTTGTTTTTCTAGGTTTACACCGGACTGGCTGAGCATTAGTTTACTAAGTTCCAATAAGCTCACTAGATTATTGCAAGCCATGACGGTTGACGCGTGATAGAGAGCTTTTTTATCGCGATCAATAGAAAATAGATCTGCGCCAATGGCTTTGAATAGACCCGATAATACCTCCAGAGCTGAAGAATCACCCTCTATCGCACAAGAGGTCCCAGCGAAGTGTTGCAGCGATAATTTGGGGTCAGCGAAGCTGTGTACGGGGTGCAGTGATGCAATGCCGATATCGACAGCTCTAGCCTGACTAAAAATACCTGATGAGATTGCACCGCTGCAATGAAAGACGATATTACCGGGCTGCAATACGCCTGCATTGAGCAGTGAATCACCGACAGCCTGAAGTTGATCGTCTGGGCAAGTTAACATCCAGATATCTGCAGGCTTTAGATTAGTATAAGACTGGTTATCGATGCCAATAGCTTCGCCCGCACCAATGAACTTCACTGCTTCATGGGCCGAACTATGGGTGCGGTTGATTACTTGATTGATCTGCAAATGTGCGGACAGTAGTTTACACAAGGTAGAGCCGGTATGCCCGGCGCCAAGACAGCTCAGGGACAGTGATTTATAAAGTCCATGGTCTGCGATGCTGTTAGCTGGCGTATGCTCAGACATAGTGGTAACTAAAGTTGGTTAAGTAATTTCTTGTAGGCCTGTACGGTGCTGGCCATACCCATAGTTAGTGAGTCTACGATAAAAGCGTGGCCAATAGATACCTCAAGAAGTCCTGGAATTGATGCAAATTTAGCCAAGTTGTGCAGATTTAGATCATGACCGGCATTCACTCCCATCCCCAGGGATGTTGCAAGTTCGGCCGCTTTTTTGTGCTGCTGGAAAAATGAATCTGCGCGATCACTACCCCAGGCTTCAGCATAGGGTCCGGTATAGAGCTCAATTCGATCAGTACCGATCTGTGCCGCGAGCTCAATTTGCTCTGGGTCGGGATCCATAAAGAGGCTTACCCTCATTCCCTGATCTTTGAGGCGTTTAATGATGGGTTCCAGTGCCTCACCAGAGTGCCTTAAATTGAAGCCATGATCTGAGGTTAGCTGGCTATCATTATCGGGTACCAGAGTGCATTGATCGGGCTTAGTTTGTTCAACTAAAGATAAAAAGCCGGGATAATCGCTCACTGCTGGGGCAAATGGGTTTCCCTCAACATTAAATTCCAAATTGGCTAAAGGCTGCAGCAGGGCGGCGAGTTCTCGAACATCGCTCGGGCGAATATGTCGCTGATCAGGCCGTGGATGCACGGTAATACCGTCAGCACCGTTATCGATACAAAGTTGAGCATGATGCAGAACACTGGGATAATTTCCCTCTCTTGAGTTCCTCAACAGGCTTACTTTATTAAGGTTAATGCTAAGTGCGGTCATAAAATCGTATGGTTACCTTATGGGTACAGGACGTTCAAACGCCGCAGCTGCGGGTTCAGGGTCTTTGCGTGCAACCCAAACTTCAGGATTTAGCAGTCGTGCACTAAGAATTCTAATTGGCTCTATTGGGACATCCTGATACATGCTAAAGCCGCTGGTCGGCACCACCGCAATCGCGTCGACAGTATCCATACCACTGATCACCTTGCCAAAAACAGCATAGCCGATTTTATCGCCTTTGCTGTCTAGAAAGCTGCTACTGCTATGATTAATAAAAAACTGTGCTTGGGCAGAGTCAGGCGCGCTAGTACGCGCCATAGCAATTGTTCCTCGTAGATTTTTAAGCCCATTAGATGCCTCATTGACGATCCGTGGGCGCTCTGACTCGCGTGCAGTAAAGTCAAAGGTGAAGCCGCCTGTTTGAATCATAAATCCTTTAATGACGCGATGGAAAATCAATCCATCATAGTGAAAGTCATTAACATGTTTAATAAAATTATCCACGGAAACTGGCGCTTTTGCTGGAAATAGCTCAATAACAATAGCGCCTTTTTCTGTTTCTAGCTTCACCTGAGGATTGGCTGCTTCGGCCTCGCTTGCAGCGACCATTTTTAGCGGTGCCATGACAAGCCATAGGAGAACGATGCTAGGTGATAGTTTCAATGCTCTTAGTCGCCCAAATATTGTAAAGCTCGTACGTTTTAAAATCATGGTTAACCCCACTCTGAAAGTCTCTTTCTGCCCTTTAACTTAGGAATAAAAGCTACTAGTAGGGCGGCTAAAAACACCGTCAGAGCGCCGTATAAAAAGAATTGATTACTGCTATCGTTTTCTAAAATTTCAACCTCTGCCTTTAATACATCATTGTCGCTTTGCAGCAGAGTATTCTGTTTTACCAGTGTTTGGTTCTGTTGGTTCAAAGCTACTGGGTCAGAAGATATTCCCTCCATCTCAGAAAATTCTCTGGCGAACTTTTTCTTATCAGCTTCCAGTTGCTCATTAGCTTGTTGGAGAATTTCAATATCACTCTGAAATCTTTGTATGGTCTCTTCGAGTTCCTTAACCTGGGCGCCAGAAGCATCTAATTTAGCCTGGCTTTTTATCAGCTGCTGCTTGCCTGATGGTGACTCGGAAATGAATTGCTCTTCCATCCAGCCCTTATAGCCATTGGCAGTTGATACCAACCCCCAGCCATCACGCAAATCCAGTAGATCAACCGTGACGCCAGACTTGATGCCCCAATGGACTATTTTGCATCGTGGGCAGGGTGTTTCTCGAAGTGGCACGAAAAATTCGTCTGAGACGTAGCGAACCTGTGGCTCAAAAGGGATCGGCGGGGTCTCGATTTCAGGCTCAATTGCCTGGTTATCTGAAACCTCTAATTCTTGAGTGATGTCAGTCTCTGCAACGGCATTGGCTGGCTCTTGAGCCAGGAGCATGTTCGCCGTCGTCAATGACAGTAAGAGCGTAATAAAAGCTGGAAATTTCATAAGGTTTCTGACCGATGGGTACATTCTGAGAATCATACTATGATTGAGTAAAAAAATCTGTGGTGTTAAGGAAGTACCTTCTTAAATGGCTTTACGGAGACCGCTTGATAAACGCCTGCTGCCATATAAGGATCCGATTCTGCCCAACGTTGTGCGTCTCCTAGGCTATTAAATTCAGCAATGATTAGGCTGCCAGTAAAGCCAGCCTCGCCAGGTTCTACGTTATCAATCGCTGGATGCGGGCCTGCAACTAGCAGTCTGCCTTGCTCTTTGAGATCAGCTAGTCGGGCCAGATGTTGCGGGCGTGCTTGGCTGCGCAGGGCTAGGCTGTTTTCGACGTCTTCACTAACGATTGAATACCACATAATTATTTTTTCTCAGCTTCGACTTTAAGGATATCTTCGAAGGGCATGCCGGTTAGGCGAGTAATCCCACGGAAGACATAAAACAAATTGGCAGTTAAAAACAGCGTCATGGGCAGAGCGATGACGGGAAAACTTAAGGCGGTCATTCGACCTAACTGTTGATTAAATAGCTCTGTACCAGGGTCCGCGGTAAGAATAACCACAGCCAAAATATAGTTTACCGCGGATGACAGAAAAAACGAACTGGAGAGTACCCAAGAGGCATTGATCAACAGTTTGTCAAACGCGGCGTTGGCATCGTTATCCTTTAATGCTTGAGAAATTGCGGCCGTATTCATCACTGACTCATTGAGTAAAAAGGTATGAATCAGTGGCTGTGATGTTTTTAAAGATAGCAACACCGCAATGCCAAGCATTCCCGGTATGGCTGCCTCCTTGATAGCGATGTAGACAGCGTCGAGTTCCAGCAGGCTGATTCCCCCGGTCAATGACACGCTGACTATGCCCAGTGCTGAAAAGAAATTAACCTTACGCAGATTAATAAACTCTCTGGACCCATAAATAATCGGAAACGCGAGTGCTATCAATATAGCGGGTTTAATACCTAGATACTCTTCCCCGCTTAGCTTGGTCAATATAAGCGTAGGCAAAATGAGATTAAATGCCAAATTCCACAGCAAACTGGGCGGTTTTGTCATAACCACGTCATCCTGCCGTTGTGCTGTTGAACTGTGCAACTTACTCATGAATAAACCATTAACCTGTTGGACGCCCATTGTATCCATCTAGCCGCGCTTGTCGACTTTAACCTAGCCTTTATAGCGGTTAAGCTCGCTTGCTTATTTGGCACAATTACACTAATGCTTATGAGATAATAGGACATAATTTAACCGTTTAGGGGAATCCACAGTTGAGCAGTCAGTACTTTTCTATACACCCACAAAACCCTCAGGCGCGATCAATAACTCAGGTCGCAGATATCGTTCGCCGCGGAGGACTTATTGTCTACCCCACTGACTCGGTGTACGCGATTGGTTGTCACATTGGTGATAAGCAGGCGTTAGAAAGAATTAGAGCTATTCGTCACCTCGACAAGCAACACAATTTTACCTTGGTTTGCCGCGATCTCTCAGAGCTCGCAAATTACGCAAAGGTCGATAACAGTGCTTTTCGAATTTTAAAAGCCAGCACCCCTGGCGCTTTTACCTTTATTTTGACGGCGACTTCGGAGGTGCCAAAGCGATTGATGCACCCAAAGCGCAAGACCATAGGTATCCGTGTGCCGGATAGTCCGATAGTGAAGGCTTTGCTGGATGAGCTTGGCGAGCCGATGATGAGTGTAACGCTGATTATGCCAAATGATGAGTACCCTCTTACCGACCCTTATGACATTAGGCAAACAATGGAACGTCATGTAGATGCCATTATTGATGGCGGGTACTGTGGTCATGAGCCGACTACAGTGATCGATATGACTGATGCAACCCCTAAGATCATGCGTCAAGGAACAGGTGATTTCTCTAGTTTTTAACAATGCTGCTGTGTCTGGAAGCTAATCTGGTTATAATGTTTTTTAAAGTAAATGTGGGGTAGGTAGTGGCTAGCGAAGCACCCGTAAAAAGCGATAGTTTATCGTCTGCTAGCGTCATGGCGGTTGTGTCTTCGCGTCCACAGCAAGAGGAGATGCCTTTTGCAGTAGTGCAAGGTAAAGAATTAACTTCTCTCCCAAAAGACCTATATATTCCGCCCGATGCATTAGAGGTTATTCTGGAGGCCTTTGAAGGTCCTCTGGATTTACTGCTGTACCTCATTAGACGGCAAAACCTTGATATTTTAGAGATTAATGTTGCCGAAATTACTCGGCAATACATGAGTTATATTGACTTGATGTCGACCATTCACTTGGAATTGGCCGCAGAGTATCTGGTTATGGCGGCCATGCTTGCGGAAATAAAATCTCGTATTTTGCTTCCCCGTCAAGTTCTCGAGGAGGAAGAGGAGGGTGACCCGAGAGCCGAGCTTATTCGCCGATTGCAGGAATATGAGCGATTTAAAGCAGCAGCAGAAGATATTGACGAGATACCGCGTCTTGGCCGTGACATACACCAGGCTACAGCTGAATCCCCAGATCGAACTCAGGAGCGGCAGTTTCCTGAGGTAGACATGCGTGAGGTGATGAGCGCATTGGGTGATGTACTGCGACGTGCTGAAATGTTTGAGTCCCACCATATTCAGCGTGAAAAATTATCTACTCGAGAGCGGATGTCTCACGTTCTTGAAGTAATTCGCGACAAGCAGTTTGTACCTTTTGTCAGTTTATTTAAAGAGAGCGAAGGCCGTTTAGGTGTTGTGGTGACGTTTTTAGCGATCATGGAACTGATTAAAGAGTCATTGGTTGAGATCGTGCAAAACGAATCTTTTGGGCCTATCCACGTTAAAGCAAGGTCATCATGAATTCAGAAATGTTAAGAAAAATCATTGAAGGCGCTATTATGGCTGCCGGCAAACCGATTGATATAGTTAGATTGGAGGCGTTGTTTGAAGAGTCGGAGTGTCCTCCTCGAGATCAAATAAGAGCGGCTATTGAGGAAATCCAGGCAGACTGTGAAGAGCGCGGCTTTGAGCTTGTGCAAGTAGCCAGTGGTTATCGTTTTCAAGTTAAGCAGCAGTTGTCTGATTGGGTGAATCGTCTGTGGGAGGAAAAACCTAAGCGTTATTCTCGAGCTATGCTTGAAACCTTGGCATTAATCGCCTACCGACAGCCCTTAACTCGTGGAGATATTGAAGCGGTAAGAGGTGTGGCAGTCAGTTCAGATATTATTAAGTCGTTGCAAGAAAGAGACTGGGTGCGTATTGTCGGGCACCGTGATGTGCCAGGTCGGCCGGCACTATATGCCACCACAAAACAGTTTCTCGATTATTTTAATATCAAGAGCTTGGAATATCTGCCCACTCTGGGTGAGATTAAAGACTTTTCTGAGTTAGATCCTGACTTGGAGTTAGCATTAGCCGCAGTCCCAGTGGACATGCCAATCGCAGAAAATGATGATTTGGCTGTCACTGATAATGCGGAGTTTGAACTGAATCAGCAACAAGACGGGTCCGAAGAAGTAACCTCTAACCTGAAATTACCAACCCAGCAGACTACTGAGTCTGCCAACAACAGTGTGGCGTCCGATGAGTGAAAAATTACAAAAACTTTTAGCCACTGCAGGGCTTGGTTCTCGACGAGAGTTAGAAAAGTGGATATCTGCTGGGCGAGTGTCTGTCAATGGCGCAACCTCTAAGCTGGGTGATCGGGCAGTCCCAGAGGATCGAATTTTGGTCGATGGTCGCCCCGTTAAAGTGGTCACAGATGATAGCCCTAGGGTTTTAATGTACAGCAAACCTGAGGGTGAAGTATGTACTACGGTTGACCCCGATGGCCGGCCAACAGTATTTGATAAGCTGCCGAAAGTGAGTCGTGGGCGCTGGATTGCCATCGGCAGGTTAGATATCAACACCAGTGGGTTATTGTTGTTTACAAACCATGGAGAATTGGCCAATCGCTTAATGCATCCCTCCTATGAGGTAAAGCGTGAATACATGGTACGTGTTCATGGCGAAGTCACAGAAGCAATGATACAGAGGCTCTCTGAAGGCGTAATTCTTGAAGATGGCGTAGCAAAGTTTCAAACGGTTAAAGCACAACACTCACGTAGTAATGATGAGCGTAATGCCAGTAATCAGTGGTTTAGGGTAATTTTGGGCGAGGGCCGTACTCGCGAGGTAAGACGCCTATGGGAATCCCAGGGGGTCGAGGTGAATCGGTTAAAACGCATAAGTTATGGGCCCATTGAGTTGCCATCTATTGTCAGGCGCTCAGACTTTATTGAGTTGGATCCGAAGCAGGTTGTCTCGCTGTTCCGTGCCGTATCAATGAAGCCACCCAAGTTTAGCGAAAAAAATGTGCTGCGAGATATTCGCGAGCGCAAAGAAAAGAAGCTTCGCGCTCGCGGTAATACCGAGCGCTAGACGCTTTATCTATGGCTTGCGAATCTGAGCTTCAATAGATTGTCCGTTAATGTCCTGACTGTCGGGCCCTAACAAGTAGAGATAAGCCGGCATTATGTCTTCTGTGCTTGCTAGGTCGTAGGGGTTTTCTGCAGGAAAAGCCTGAGCGCGCATGTTAGTTCGGGTCGCGCCCGGGTTGATGGCGTTTATTCGAACTGAGCCTATTTCCTCAACTTCCGATGCCCAGGTTTGCACCATTCCCTCTATGGCAAACTTGGATACTGCATAGGCGCCCCAGAAGGCTCTACCCACTCTACCCACGCCGGAGGTGGTGAAGATTACTGAAGCATCAGTTGATTTCTCTAAAACTGCCATTAAGCATTGCGTCATTTGAAATTGTGCAGTCAAATTTACTTGTATGACTTTATTCCACAACTCACTTGAATAGTTACTTAGTGGGGTGCGCTGGCCTAGGATTCCGGCATTGTGTAGTAGTCCATCAAGACGGCCAAATTGTTGGTCTATGGTGGCTGCCAGAGTGATGTAGTCGTCTTGGCAAGCACCTTCTAAATCTATGCCAAAGATGCGTGGTTCAGGATACTCTGCGGCGACAATTAAGTTATAAACCGCTTCTAATTTCGCTGCCGTGCGCCCTGCCAAAATAACCGTGGCGCCGGCCTTGGCGCAGGTAATGGCAGCTGCTTTTCCAATGCCGTCACCAGCACCAGTTATTAGGATAACTCTTTCATTCAGATGGTTTTTCGGCGGTTGGTAATTGACGATATCATTAGCAGAGTACACAGTAATTTCCTGGGTTTAAGGGTTAAATAGTAGCTGATGTAATTGGTTTGATTCACTCACAAAATAGTCGGCATTCCAGCTGCTGGCATCTTCGCCATGTTCTATATATCCCCAGCCTGCCGCTATAGTCCTCATGCCAGCGGCTATTCCAGCATCAATGTCTCTGAGATGGTCTCCTACATAAAGACAGTCCTTGGGAGCTACTGAAATCTTCGCAGCGGCAAGTAGCATTGCTTCTGGGTTGGGTTTTGGGTGAGCGACATGATCTGGGCAAATCACTGTAGCTGCACGACCGATTAAATTGAGTTGCTCAAGCACAGCCGAGCTATATTTCCATGGCTTGTTAGTGACAATCCCCCAGGGAATATTGTCGTGTTCACAGCGTGCTAAAACCTCTTCCATACCAGGAAATAATTCGGTCTGATCTGCGAGATTATTGAAGTAGAGGTCTAAATATTGCTGCCTAATTGACTCAAAATCCACATGGTCAGGCGTGATGCCAAAACCATCCTGAATAAGGCCAGCAGATCCATTAGTCACACTAGTTCGCACAGCTGATGCCGGCAGAGGTTCTCGCCCATGCATTACTAACTGAATATTGAGTGCGCTAATAAAATCCGGTGCGGTGTCTAACAGAGTACCGTCTAGGTCAAACAATAGTGCTTTAAACGCGAGCATTTAAAAGTCCTGGGTTAATGGTTCAGGCGGGTTTTCGCGCGCAGATCATGTAGTTTACATCAACATCACTTTGGCTGAGTTTGTAAGTTTTGGTCAGCGGGTTATAGAGCAAACCAGTCATCTCAGTAATCTCTAGGCCGGCTTCGCGGGCCCATTGTCCTAGTTCGGATGGACGAATAAATTTAGAAAACTCGTGAGTGCCTTTTGGCAGCATGCGCAACACGTACTCTACGCCAATAATTGCCAGTAAATAGGATTTTGGGTTCCGATTAATAGTTGAAAAGACTACCGTGCCACCGGGCTTGGTCATGGCAGCACAGGCTTTTACTACGGAGCTAGGGTCTGGAACATGTTCAAGCATCTCTAGACAGGTAACAGTATCGAATGCTTCAGCATGGGTTTCAGCGAAATCTTCGGCGGTGGATTTGATGTAATCAACCTCAACACCAGATTCGAGTTTGTGTAGATTGCCCACTGCAAGGGGTGCCTCACCCATATCAATGCCCGTTACTCGAGCGCCGCGTTGCGCCATCGCTTCACAAAGAATGCCTCCGCCACAACCAACGTCTAAAAGATCTTTTTCAGCAACTTCTGCGCGCTGATCTATCCAGTTAGCACGTAGTGGGTTGATGTCATGAAGCGGTTTGAACTCACTGTTACGATCCCACCAACGGCTGGCGAGTTCTTCGAATTTATGAATTTCTTTGGGGTCAACATTATTGCTCATAGTCTACCTTAAATAGAGTGATTACTGGCCTGCTGTGTTACTGCCTTGGATCCTGTTACGCCACTGCTCGGCCTTCTGGATCAAGCTCTGCTCGTCAATAGTACAGAGTTGATGGTTATCCAGTAGTTTCTTTCCTGCAACCCAGCTGTGAGACACCTGACTGCCAACATTGGTGTAAACCAATTGTGAGGCGGGATTATACAGTGGTTGCTGGCTAATAGAATCAATTTTAACGGCGATAAGATCTGCGTATTTTCCAGGTTCCAAGCTTCCAATCTCATTGTCCCAGCCAAGTGCGGCGGCCCCATTAATAGTTGCCATTCGCAGGGTAGCATGAGCATCTAGGCTGGTCGCGTCGCCAGAAACTGCTTTTGCTAAAAGCGAGGCGGTTTGCATTTCAGAAAATAAATCCAGACCGTTGTTACTGGCGGCACTGTCAGTTCCCAATGATACGTTTACCCCATTTGCTATGAACTTTGTTATAGGGCAGAAGCCACTGGCTAATTTTAGATTAGACTTTGGGCAATGCATGATGTGGCAGCCATGATCACGCACCAGGGCTATATCCTCCGCGACAACTTGAGTCATGTGAACAAGTTGGGTTTGGGGTAGCAAGACCCCAAGATTATTTAATCGCTCAAGTGGTCTGCAGCCATGAGTTTCAAGTGATTCGGCGACTTCATTGGCAGTTTCATGGCAGTGAATGTGAATTGACATGTCCAATTCATTTGCGTAGGTGGCCAATATCCCCAAGGTCCGGTCACCCACGGTGTATGGCGCATGAGGGGCGCAGGCAATCTTGATCAGCGGTTGGTCTTTAAATGTATCCCTGAGCGCTAAACCTTTATGAATATAGTCCTCTGCATCCTTGCCGTAGGGCGTAGCAAAGTCGAGCACGGTAAAGCCAATCTGGCTTCGTATTCCTGCGTTGCGAACTTGGCCTGCAATAGCCTCATGGAAAAAGTACATGTCGGCAAAGCATGTGGTGCCGCTTTTAATCATTTCAGCAATAGCAAGTTGTGTGCCATCAGCAACGAATTCTTCGCTTAGAAATTTTGCCTCAGCAGGCCATATATGATCCTCGAGCCAAGGTTTAAGTGCAAGGTCATCAGCATACCCTCGAAGCAGGGCCATTGCGGCATGACCATGGCTATTCACAAGTCCTGGCATGACGATATGGTTGTCAAGTTGCTCCACTTTGCTGGCAATGAATTTTTTTGTTGCCTCGGATTGGGGGAATATACCGATAATTCGCCCAGCGTCTATGGCAATAGCACAGTCTTTAAGAATACTGTCCTTGGGAATGATTGGAATAATCCATTGGCAATTAATCAGCAGGTCTATTTTTTTTGGACTCATGAGGACTCCTTTAAGGTGCAATTAAGTATACCTATTTTTTTGTCTCTGTTATGCAGTGCAGGGTGAATAAAAGCCACATTTTGATGCCTGACTATGTTAAAATTTACACGGTTTAAGGGGGTGTTTAGTGAGACGACACCTGAGCTTTTTGTGGAGCAGAGCCGCGCGCATTTGCGGCCATCCAAAGGATTCCAATAATTCAGGAAATAACAATAAATTATGGTCGATTTAGCCAAAGAAATTGTTCCAGTAAACATTGAAGATGAGCTCAAACAATCCTATTTAGATTATGCGATGAGTGTCATCGTTGGTAGGGCCTTGCCAGATGTGCGTGATGGCTTAAAGCCCGTGCATAGGCGGGTTTTGTTCGCCATGAGCGAGCTAAATAATGATTGGAATAAGGCCTACAAAAAGTCTGCCAGAGTGGTAGGTGATGTGATTGGTAAATACCATCCGCATGGTGACTCAGCAGTCTATGAAACAATTGTTCGAATGGCGCAGCCGTTTTCATTGAGATATATGCTGGTTGATGGCCAAGGAAACTTCGGTTCGGTAGATGGTGACCGCGCAGCGGCTATGCGTTACACCGAGATCCGTATGACCAAAATTGCTCATGCGTTGCTTGAGGATCTGGAAAAAGATACCGTCGATTTTGCACCTAACTATGATGAAACTGAGCAGATTCCGGTGGTTATGCCGACGCGCGTACCCAATTTGCTGGTTAACGGTTCCTCGGGTATCGCCGTTGGAATGGCCACTAATATTCCACCGCATAATTTGACTGAGGTGGTTAAAGGCTGTTTAGCTCTGATTGATAACAGCGAAATCACCATTGATGAATTAATGGAATATATCCCCGGTCCAGACTTTCCCACTGGCGCTATTATCAATGGCAAGGCCGGAATTGTTCAAGCTTACCGTACTGGCCGAGGCCGCATTTACATGCGTTCGCGTGCCGAGATTGAGATCGACGAAAAAACCCGTCGTGAAACAATCATTGTTTCTGAGATTCCTTACCAGTTAAATAAAGCTCGCCTGATCGAGCGCATTGCTGAATTAGTTAAGGAGAAGAAGTTAGAAGGTATCTCTGAGTTGCGCGACGAGTCAGACAAGGATGGCCTACGGATAGTTATAGAGATCAAGCGCGGAGAAATCGGCGAGGTTGTGTTGAATAATCTCTATGCGCAGACTCAAATGCAAAACGTATTTGGTATTAACGTGGTCGCGTTAGTTGATGGTCAGCCAAAAATTCTTAACCTTAAACAAATGCTTGAAGCGTTTGTTCGCCATCGTCGTGAGGTTGTAACGCGCAGAACGATCTTTTTACTGCGTAAAGCGCGCGAGCGTGCGCATACCTTGGAAGGTTTCTCTATTGCTTTGGCAAATATTGATGAAATTA
This sequence comes from gamma proteobacterium HTCC2207, assembly GCA_905182275.1. Classification (GTDB taxonomy): domain Bacteria; phylum Pseudomonadota; class Gammaproteobacteria; order Pseudomonadales; family Porticoccaceae; genus HTCC2207. The sequence continues at coordinate 27,557 of CAJJAU010000027.1, read as the reverse complement.
TAGCTTTAATTAAGGTTTCTTCAACGCCTGCAGATGCCCGAGAAGGTTTGATCGCACGTGGTTGGAATCCTGGTTCAGTGTTGGAGATGTTAGATCGCGCAGGGCCACATGCGGCGCGACCTGAATGGTTAGAGGATCAATATGGGCTGCGTGACGGCCAGTATTATCTGTCCCCTGAACAGGCCAAAGATATCCTTGAACTGCGGTTGCATCGATTGACGGGAATGGAAACCGATAAAATAATTGAGGAATTTGCAGTCAAGCTTGAAGAGATAGCCGATTACCAAGATATTTTGGGTGACTTAAACCGGTTAATGACGGTTATTCGTGAAGAGCTTGAAGCGGTGGTCACCGAATTCGGTGATCCTAGGCGTACTGAAATCATTGAGTCGATGCACGATCTGACTGTTGAGGATTTAATTACCGAGGAAGATCGTGTGGTTACCATTTCTCACGGTGGTTATGCGAAAACTCAACCTTTGAGCGATTATCAGGCCCAGCGCCGTGGCGGTATGGGTAAGTCCGCAACTGCTGTTAAAGATGAAGATTTTGTAGAGCATCTGCTGGTTGCCAGCACTCATACAACGATTCTTTGTTTTACTAACCTAGGGAAAGTGTATTGGCTCAAGGTATATCAAATCCCAATTGCCGGACGTAACTCTCGCGGTAGACCTGTGGTGAACTTGTTACCGCTAGGCGAGGGCGAACGGATTAGTTCAATACTGCCGGTGGATGAGTATAGTGAAGACAAATTTGTACTCATGGCGACTGCCAACGGTACGGTTAAAAAGACCGCATTAACGCAGTATTCACGGCCACGAAGTGTAGGTCTGAGAGCGGTTGACCTAGTGGAGGGAGATCATCTGGTTGGCACCGCCATTATTGATGATTCTAGTGATGTCATGTTGTTTAGCTCCGAAGGCAAGGCGGTGCGTTTTGCAAGTACTGATGCTCGATCGATGGGCAGAGTCTCTAAAGGTGTTCGTGGTATGCGTCTTCCTGAGGGAAGCTCGGTGATCTCTATGGTCATACCGGAGCAGGATGGCTTTTTATTGACTGTCTGTGAAAATGGTTATGGCAAGCGTACTAAGGTCGATGAATTTCCAACCAAAGGCCGTGGTGGTAAGGGCATGATTGCTATTCAGGCCAGTGAACGTAACGGGCCTCTAGTGGGAGCGACACAGTTGTTCTCGGGTGATGAGATTATGTTGATCTCTGACCAAGGCACCATGGTACGTACACGAGGTGATGAGGTTTCAGTCGTTGGTCGTAACACTCAGGGTGTACGTATTATTCGACTTAAAGAAAATGAAAACTTGGTGAGCTTGGCAAGAATTGCTGAGCCGGAAGAAGATGAGTTTGCTGTGTCTGAGGGTGCCGAAGACACAGCTGAAACAGTTGCCTCGGATGAGTAAAGTAATGTTGGTTGTTAGAACCGCGTCGCAGCAGCAGGGAGAGTAATTGATGTCTGAAAAAGATCCATTATTGGTACTAAGGGACAAGATTGATGCCTTAGACGTGCAAATTATGGAAAATATTAGTCAGCGTGCTAATTGCGCTCAGGAGGTTGCCCAGGTCAAAAAGAGCTTGGGGGATACTGCGTATTATCGTCCTGAACGGGAAGCCCAGGTTTTGCGACGTGTGATGGAGTCCAATGCTGGGCCGCTTGATAATGAGGATATGGCGCGGCTTTTTCGACAAATCATGTCCGCCTGCCTGGCTCTTGAGCAGCCGATTAAAGTTGCTTTTCTAGGCCCTGAGGGAACGTTCACTCAGGAGGCTGCACTGAAGCATTTCGGTGATGGTGCAGTTGCTGTGCCTATGTCGGCCATTGATGAAGTATTTCGAGAGGTATTGGCAGGGGCCTGTGATTACGGCGTTGTGCCAGTGGAGAATTCTACTGAGGGGGTGATCAGTCATACCCTAGATAGCTTTATGGATTCCTCAATTAAAATTTGTGGCGAAGTTGAGTTACGTATCCATCATCATTTTATGATGGGAGCGAATACCAAAAAAGAAAATATTACCCGTGTCTATTCCCATGCGCAGTCCCTTGCTCAATGTAGGCAGTGGTTGAATTCCAATTACCCGAATATTGAGCGTGTCGCGGTTAGTAGTAATGCTGATGCTGCCAAGAGAGTGCAGGGAGAGTGGAACTCTGCTGCAATTGCTGGAGATATGTCCTGCGAGTTGTACAACTTGGAAAAATTGTGGGAAAAGATTGAGGATCGTCCCGACAACTCTACGCGCTTTTTAATTATAGGACGTGAAGAAGTTCCACCTAGTGGAGATGATCGAACCTCGCTGGTGGTGTCTGTGCGCAATAAGCCAGGTGCTTTGCACGACTTGCTGGAGCCTTTCAGGCGTCATAATGTCGATATGACCCGTCTTGAGTCACGGCCATCGCGAAGCAGTAAATGGTCCTACGTATTTTTCATTGATTTTGTGGGGCACATTGAAGACGAAGCGGTTAAAAGCGTACTCGCAGAATTAGCTTCTGATGTGGCTGACCTTAAGATCTTAGGGTCTTATCCGCGCGCGGTTCTATAGTTGGGCGCGTTTAGCCGCCGCACTGACTAACGGTAGAGTATCCCGATGTTGAATAAAACTGAAAATTCTGCACCTACGATTAATCGTCTAGTGATTATAGGTCTCGGTTTAATTGGTTCGAGTCTGGCCGTTGCTGCCAGGGAGCAAGGGTTAGCCAAAACCGTTATTGGCATCTCTCGGCGCACCTCTACACTTGAATTAGCACTGGAGTCTGGAATTATCGATCGCGCCTGCGAGAGTCTTGAGTCCGTGGCTTCTGAGCTCGATACCGGTGACTTGGTAGTGATCGGTGTGCCCACATTGACTGTTCCTTCGGTCATTGCAGCCTGTCACCAATGTCTGAGTGATAAAGTAACCATTACTGATGTCGCCAGTGTTAAAGGCAGTGTCGTTAAGGCTGTCGCTGATATTTATGGCAAACTACCCAATCAATTTGTGCCAGGTCACCCCATCGCCGGCTCTGAGAAAAGTGGTGTCAAAGCCGCAGATAGTCAATTATTTAAAGACCATAGAGTGATTTTAACTCCGCATGGCGCAGATGATTGCGATCATTTGAGGTTGGTCAGTACACTTTGGTCTAATGTTGGTGCCATTGTGTCCACCATGAGTGTTGATGAGCACGATGCCATTTTGGCTGCGACTAGTCATCTCCCGCATTTCTTGGCCTATTCCTTAGTCGATACGCTGGCTTCGGTGGGCGATAACCGCGAAATATTTCGTTATGCCGCCGGTGGCTTCCGCGATTTCACTCGAATAGCGGCCAGTGATCCTGTCATGTGGCGTGACATTGCCCTAGCCAATCGCGAGTCAATACTCAGTATTCTTGATCGGGTGATGGATAATTTCAAAACCCTGCGCGGAGCTATCGACCAGGGTGATGACGATTACTTGATGGATGTTTTTACCCGCGCTCGTGACGCGCGAAATCATTTTGGAAAATTACTTGAAAATAAAGCACTGCAGGGTCCAATGACTGAAAAAAGTATAAATTATAGAGTGTCACCTGGGGGTAATGCCTGCGGTAGTGTGCGAGTCCCAGGAGATAAATCCATGTCTCATCGCTCCATTATGCTCGGTTCTCTTGCCACTGGAATGACTGAAGTTACTGGTTTTCTTGAGGGTGAAGATAGCTTGGCTACCCTACAAGCCTTTCGTGATATGGGTGTCGTGATCGAGGGGCCAGAGCAGGGCCGAGTAGTTATTCATGGTGTTGGTTTGCACGGCCTTAAGGCGCCAGGCAAACCACTATATATGGGTAATTCTGGAACCTCCATGCGACTTTTAAGTGGTCTTCTAGCAGGGCAGGCATTTGATACAGAGTTGACTGGCGATGTTTCTCTGTCAGGTCGACCGATGGGTCGGGTTGCAGACCCACTGCGTTCTATGGGTGCGATTATCGAAACATCTACAACAGGAACGCCGCCGCTGAAGATTAGTGGCGGGCAAAGGCTGACACCAATCGATTATATAATGCCAATGGCGAGCGCACAGGTGAAGTCCTGTGTATTGCTGGCTGGACTTTATGCTGATGGCACCACGTCAGTGACTGAACCTGCTCCGACTCGTGACCACACCGAGCGAATGCTGCGAGGGTTCGGGTACGAGGTTAGTGTCGACCAAAGTACTGCTAAATTGACCGGTGGTGGTGCTCTTTCGGCTACTCGGATCGATGTCCCAGCAGATATCTCATCGGCAGCGTTCTTTATGGTGGCTGCCGCTATTACTCCAGATTCAGATATTACCTTGCCGCATGTTGGCGTTAATCCAACACGCATTGGAGTTATTAATATTTTACGCCAAATGGGTGCCAAAATAGGCTTGTCTAACGAGCGTGAAGTGGGCGGTGAGCCGGTGGCTGATATCAGGATTCAGTATGGCGAATTACAAGGTATAGAAATACCTGTAGATCAAGTTCCATTGGCTATTGATGAGTTTCCAGTGCTGTTTATTGCGGCTGCCTGTGCTGAGGGAACAACCATCTTGACCGGGGCAGAGGAACTCCGTGTTAAAGAGAGTGACCGCATTCAAAGCATGGCGGATGGTCTTGTTACGCTGGGAATAGACGCTCAATCTACCGCCGATGGTATTGTGATCGTGGGTGGAGAACTAGGGGGAGGGCATGTTCTGAGCCACCATGACCATCGTATCGCTATGGCGTTCGCTATAGCCGGACTTAGGGCAAAGGGCGAAATTACTGTGCAAGGCTGTAACAATGTTGCAACGTCTTTTCCGAATTTCATTACTTCTGCGGCAGCTATTGGCCTAAATGTTCAAGTTGAGACTGACCATGACTAAAATCATTACTATTGATGGACCCAGTGGCTCAGGTAAGGGCACGGTTAGTCGGTTATTGGCTGAAAAACTGTCATTCCATTATTTGGATAGCGGCGCCTTATATCGCGTTTTAAGTATTGCGGCTATGCGGCGTAAAGTCGACACGTCTAATAAGGCTGAGCTATCTTTGATTGCGGAGTATATGGATGTCATATTCAAAACATCAGCACAAGGCGACTTCCAAATTTTGCTAGAAGGGGAGAATGTCACTAGGGATCTGCGCACTGAAGATACCGGCGCTCTAGCATCGAAAATAGCGGCCTACACTGAGGTGAGGAATGCCTTGCTGAAGCGACAAAGACTCTTCGCTCGAGGTGATGGACTGGTTGCGGACGGGCGAGACATGGGTACAGAAGTGTTTCCTGCAGCCGATCTCAAAATCTACCTTACAGCGAGTATCGAGGAGCGCGCTAAACGGCGCCATAAAGAGTTGATCGAAAAGGGCGAAGATGTTAGTCTGCGCGCCCTTGCGGAGCAAGTTGCTGCAAGGGATGAGCGAGATATGAATAGAGAAGTGTCACCTTTGGTAGCCGCTGAGGACGCCATAGAGATAGACACTTCGGATATGAGCGCTAAAGAGGTATTGGAGACGGTACTTCATATAATTGATTTTAAGCGTTTATTGTAGACATGTAATTTATCGGGCAGCCCAGCAGTCGCCAGCTCCACTCTGCTGTAAGCCTTAATTGTAACTGACCCGCAGAAACTGGCATTGCGGAAAAAAGAGATAATCGCTATCTAATGTGGTTTGTTCTCTGTCATACCTTAGGTACTTCCCATCATGGAAAATTTCCAAGAACTATTTGAAGAGAGTCTCAAAACTGTTGAGATGAATCCTGGCGCTATTATTACCGGCGTTGTAATCGATATCGATAAAGACTGGGTAACAGTCCACGCTGGATTGAAGTCTGAAGGCGTCATATCGTTAGATCAATTTTATAATGACAAGGGCGAACTAGAAGTCGCCATTGGTGACGAGGTACAGGTCGCTCTTGAAGCTGTTGAAGATGGCTTTGGTGCAACCAAATTGTCTCGTGAAAAAGCCCGTCGTGCTGAATCCTGGATTGAACTTGAAGCAGCTCACAAAGCGGATGAAGTCGTTATTGGTGTTATCAGCGGAAAAGTCAAAGGTGGCTTTACTGTCGATGTTCGTGGTCTACGTGCATTCCTGCCGGGTTCACTGGTAGATGTTCGCCCACTGCGTGAAATCACTCATTTAGAGAATATCGATTTAGAATTTAAAGTTATTAAGCTTGATGCTAAGCGAAATAACGTTGTGGTAAGTCGTCGTGCTGTTATGGAGAGTGCAAACTCTGCCGAGCGTGATGAGTTGCTGGCTAATCTTGAAGAAGGCGCATCCTTGAAGGGCGTCATTAAGAATCTTACTGATTACGGTGCCTTCGTTGATCTTGGCGGTATTGATGGTCTTCTGCATATCACTGATATGTCTTGGAAGCGTATCAAGCATCCTTCTGAGATGATTAATGTTGGTGATGAAATCGATGTTAAGGTTCTTAAGTTTGATCGCGAACGCAATCGCGTTTCATTGGGCATGAAGCAAATGGGCGAAGATCCTTGGGGCGACATCAAAGGACGTTACCCAGAAGGCGCTCGTGTTAAAGCGACCATCACTAACCTAACTGACTACGGTTGTTTTGCTGAGCTTGAAGACGGTGTTGAAGGTTTGGTCCACGTTTCCGAAATGGATTGGACTAACAAGAATGTTCATCCATCAAAGATTGTCGATCTTGGGCAAGAAGTTGAAGTTATGGTTCTGGATATTGATGAAGAGCGTCGTCGCATCTCATTGGGCATCAAGCAGTGCTTCACTAACCCATGGGATGACTTTGCTGGAACCAAGACTAAGGGTGACAAAGTCTCAGGTAACATCAAATCTATCACTGACTTCGGTATCTTTATCGGCCTTGATGGCGGCATAGATGGTCTGGTTCACTTGTCTGATATTTCTTGGGACGAAACCGGTGAAGAAGCCGTTCGTAACTTTAAGAAAGGCGATGAAGTTGAGACAGTTGTTCTAAGTATTGATGCAGAGAGAGAGCGTATCTCCCTCGGAATCAAGCAGCTTTCGGATGATCCGTTTAGCAACTATGTTGATCAAAATGACAAGGGTACAATTGTTACCGGTACTGTCAAAGAAGTCGATGCTAAGGGAGCAGTCATTACTCTGGCTGAAGGAATTGAAGCGATTCTGAAGGGTTCTGAGCTATCTCGCGAAAAAGTTGAAGATGCTCGTCAAGAACTGACTGTAGGTGCTGAAGTCGAAGCTAAAGTCATTAATGTTGATCGTAAGAATCGTGTGATTAATTTGTCGATTAAAGCGAAGGATGTTTCTGAAGAAAAGGCTGCGGTTAAAGCGCATCGTTCTACTGAAGAAGAATCTACTGCAGCAGCTCCGACCACTATTGGTGATCTGATTAAAGCGCAGATGGACAAGTAAGCGGCAAAAGAAGATAAAAAAGGGTGGCTTTGCCACCCTTTTTTTTTTAATACTCAAATTCGTTTAGGTTTTACTTGAATTTTTTCAAAACTTCAATAAAATCAATAACTAATAAAAACTTTCCTTTTCAAATAAGAGCCCGTATGACCAAATCTGAACTCATTGAAAAAATTTCATCTAGTCAAGATCAGCTTCCACCTCGAGATGTGGAGCTAGCGGTTAGGATGATTCTTGAACGCATGGCTTTGACACTGTCTGATAACCAGCGTGTTGAGATTAGGGGCTTCGGTAGTTTCTCATTACATTATCGTGCAGCCCGAGTCGGACGCAACCCTAAAACCGGCGACGCCGTTGATTTACGTGGCAAATATGTACCTTATTTCAAGCCGGGTAAAGAGTTGCGAATGCGAGTCAACAACGGCATTTAGTTAGATTAGCCAAATAATGATTTAAGCGCGGCTAAAGATTCCTTTCCTTTAACTTGATTCTGCTCTACATCGACTTCTACATTGCCACCGATTCTTATTAGGTCATCTTCAGGCAGTTCATCGACAAAGCGACTGGGCGTGGTGGCAGACTTCTCGCCAAACTGAGTGCGCTGGCGTGCGCAGGTCATAGTTAAGGTGCGTTGAGCGCGGGTTATTCCTACGTAGGCGAGGCGACGTTCCTCTTCGATTTGACCGCCTTCTACACTGTTTCTATGTGGTAATATATCTTCTTCCATACCAATCATAAACACATGCGGGAATTCTAAACCTTTGGCGGCATGAAGGGTCAATAGCTGTACCTTGTCATCGGCAGACTCTTGCTCTTCGCGATCTAGAATATCACGCAGTATCAATTTGGCGATGGCATTTTCAATGGCGCTATCACCCTTATCATTTTCACTATCAGAAGAATCAGCTTTTAGTACTTGGGTTAGTTGTGCGAGTAAAAAATTCACATTATCCCAACGTTTTTGCGCCACATGGTCACTGCTGGAGTTTTGATGCAACCAGCCGAGGTAGTCGGCATCGCTAAGCATCTCATTGATTGCCGCGATAGGACTGCCAGAGTAAACATTTTTACTCACTTGCTCGATCCAGTGTTTAAACCGTCTAAGTCGCTGTAAGTTATTATCTGGCATGCTTGCGCTTAGTCCAACTTCATCAATGGCACTATAGAGTGACAGCCCGCGCTGATTGGCATAATTACCGAGTTTTTCTAAGGTTGTTGGTCCCACTTGACGACGGGGGGTATTGATAATGCGCAGTAGCGCATTATCATCGTCCGGATTGATGAGTAGCCGTAGATAGGCCATGACATCTTTAATCTCGGTTTTCGCATAAAACGATTGCCCACCAGTGATTTCGTAGGGAATACTCTGCGACTGGAGTTTGATTTCAACCAATTTAGCCTGATAGTTACCGCGGTATAGAATGGCAAAGTCACTGTACTTACAGCGTCGTTTGAGCCGCATGTCGATGATTTCGTTAACCACCCGCTCACACTCATCCTCTTCATTTTCTGCGCTGATCAAACGTAGTGGATCACCAGGCCCTAGCTCACTCCAAAGCTGCTTACTGATCAAGTGAGGGTTGTTGTCAATCAAGGTGTTCGCAGCGCGAAGAATACGGCCAGTTGAACGATAGTTTTGTTCCAGTTTTATAATCTCTAGGCCCGGGAAGTCAGTCTGTAACTGCATCAAATTTTCCGGCCTAGCACCACGCCATGCGTAAATTGACTGATCGTCATCGCCAACTACGGTGAGTGCTTGTTTCTCATTGACTAGGGTTCTTACCAACTCATATTGTGCGAGGTTGGTATCTTGATATTCATCGACTAACAGATAACGTATTCTTCGCTGCCATTTGTTAAGTATTTCTGGATGCTGCTTAAACAACATTACTGGCGTCATTATTAGATCGTCAAAGTCTACAGCGTTATAGGCTTTGAGTGCTCTCTGATAACGCTCATAGAGAATTGCAATTCCCTGTTCGCCGGTGCTATCCGCGGCGCCAGTAGCTTGGCCCGGTTCAAGTAATGAATTCTTCCAATTCGAAATAGTGCTTTGCACCTGATCTAGAAGCTTGTCATCAAGTTCGCTGTGACGAACCATTAATTCTTTTAAGAGTTTGCGACAATCCTCCTGATCTAAAATAGAAAACCCGGGCTTGAAGCCCAGGGTTTTGATTTCGGTTCGAATAATATTTAAACCGAGGTTATGAAAGGTAGACACTGTGAGGCCACGAGACTTATCTTTGGGCATCAACTTAGATACCCGCGCTTTCATCTCTCTAGCGGCTTTGTTGGTGAAGGTTACCGCTGCGATATTTCGAGCAGGGATGTCACATTGCTCTACTAAGTAGGCAATTTTTTGCGTAATAACACTCGTTTTACCACTACCGGCACCAGCGAGTACCAGCAGGGGGCCATCGATATATTTCAGGGCAGCCTTTTGCTGCGGGTTGAGATTATTCGCCACTTAACCCTACGCCATCTCTGCAATTGAGTTACGTTTTTGGTTGAGTTGGCTTAGGGAACTCTCAAAGTCAGCGAGTTTTTGACGTTCTTTGGCAACTACCTCTGCAGGTGCGTTGCCGACGAATTTTTCATTACTCAATTTTCCTGAGAGCTTTTTTGCTTCCAAAGAAATTTTATCAATTTCTCTATCTAGGCGTGCTAGTTCTGCGTTGATGTCAATCAACCCCGCCATAGGAACCAGTATTTCAAGCTCTCCGGCAAGAGCAGTTGCACTCATAGGCGCTTCAGAGGGGTTGTCTAGCCAGGTGATTGATTCCAAGTTAGCTAGCTTGCTGAGAAATTGACGATTTTCTTCAATGCGTCGCTGATCATTACCATCACCGCGAGTAAAAAATACATTTAACGACGTGGCTGGTGATATATTCATTTCTCCACGTATATTTCGAACACCAATGATAACTTTTTTAAGCCACTCGATATCTAATAATGCATTCTTATCAATGGCCTGATTATCTGCGACAGGATAGGGTTGTAGCATAATCGTGCTTTTTGAATCAATAGTGATACCGGCGAACGGCGCAAGGTTTTGCCATATTTCTTCGGTTATAAAGGGTAGTAATGGATGGGCAAGCCGCAGTGTCGCCTCTAGCACTCTAACGAGTGTTCTGCGGGTACCTGTCTTTAGTGATTCGTCGCCTTTTTCGTCCCATAAAACAGGTTTAGAGAGTTCTAGATACCAGTCACAGTATTCGTTCCAGATAAAGTCATATAGTGCTTGGGTAGCTAGATCGAAACGGTAATTTTCAATCGCTGAACTAACATCTGTCTGCGCCTGCTGAAGTCTAGATATAATCCAGCGATCAGCCAAGCTTAGGGTGTAATTAGTACCCTCTTGCGCACAGTCTTTGCCCTCAGCATTCATTAGGACATAGCGTGATGCGTTCCATATTTTGTTGCAGAAGTTGCGGTAGCCTTCGAGCCTTTTCATATCCCAGTTAATGTCTCGACCTGTGGAAGTCAGAGCACAAAGGGTAAATCGCAAGGCATCGGAGCCATGGGCTTCAATCCCTTCGGGGAATTGTTTGCGCGTACGGCTAGCAATTTTGTCTGCCTGTTTTGGCTGCATCATATTGCCGGTACGTTTTGCCACTAAACTCTCAATATCAATACCATCTATCATGTCGAGAGGATCTAAAACGTTACCTTTGGATTTCGACATTTTTTGGCCTTGCTCATCGCGAATCAGGCCAGTAACGTAGACGGTTTTGAATGGTATCTGCGGACTGCCATCGTCATTTTTGACCAGCTCCATTGTCATCATGACCATTCTGGCTACCCAGAAGAAAATAATATCGAAGCCGGTGACTAAAACGTCAGTAGGGTGGAATGTTTTCAATCTATCGGTATTGTCAGGCCAGCCCTGGGTAGCAAAAGTCCATAACGCTGAGGAAAACCATGTATCTAAAACATCCTCATCTTGGCTTAATTTTATGTCGCCCAGTTTGTACTTATGACGAACGGCTTGCTCACTGCTACCGACATAAGCTTTACCAGCCTCGTCATACCATGCTGGAATACGGTGTCCCCACCAAAGTTGTCGGGATATGCACCAGTCTTGTATGTTGCGCATCCATGAAAAATACATATTTTCATATTGCTTGGGTACAAAGTTTATACGTCCGTCTTCAACGGCTTCAATGGCTGGGACAGCCAGTTTTTTTGCATCGACGTACCATTGATTAGTCAGCATAGGTTCTATGACAACACCGCCGCGATCACCGTAGGGCACAGTCATGTCATTTTCTTCGATAGACTCGAGCAGTCCGAGGGCCTCAAAGTCAGCAATAATTTCTCGTCTTGCAGCAAACCTTTCCATACCTTGATATTTTTCTGGAATCGTCGCCCCGAGCTCGTTATTGTCGCTGCCATCGCTATTAACGCACTCTGGATACTCACGAATATCGCCATTGGTGGTTAGCATATTGATCATCGGTAAAGAGTGTCGCTGACCAACATCGTAATCATTAAAGTCGTGGGCCGGCGTAATCTTTACGCAGCCACTGCCTTTCTCCATATTGGCATAGTCATCGGCAAATATAGGTACCGATCGTGCCACCAGCGGCAAGTTGACTGAGCTGCCAATCAAATCCTGATAACGCGGGTCATTGGGGTTCACTGCAATGCCTGTATCACCAAGCATTGTTTCCGGTCGAGTGGTTGCGACCACAATATAATCTTTTCCATCGGCTGTTTTCTGTCCAGCAGCCAAAGGGTAACGAAGATGCCACATTTTGCCTTTGACCTCTCGATTTTCAACTTCGAGATCAGAGATGGCGGTGTGTAGTTTGGGATCCCAGTTGACTAATCTTTTTCCTCTGTAAATTAGTCCGGAGTCGTATAAACGGATAAAGACTTCTTGCACCGCGGCATAAAAGCCATCGTCCATAGTGAACCGCTCAGTATCCCAGTCAACTGAGTTACCCAAGCGGCGCATTTGTTCAGTAATTGTGCCGCCCGACTGTTCTTTCCATTTCCATATTTCTTTAACAAAAGACTCGCGACCGAGCTCCTCACGACCAGGCAGATTTTCGGCGGCCAACTTTCGCTCGACCACCATTTGTGTGGCGATCCCTGCGTGGTCAGTACCCACCTGCCAGAGTGTGTTTTTGCCCTGCATGCGGGCATAGCGTGAGAGGGCGTCCATAATGCCGTGTTGCAAAGCATGGCCTATATGTAAGCTTCCCGTCACATTGGGCGGAGGAATCACAATGCTGTACGGGTCGCCATTGCCAGAGGGCGCAAAGTAGCCATTGCGCTCCCAGGTTTTATACCATTTGGTTTCTATGTCATTTGGTTGGAATGTTTTGTCCATTATTGAAATTTATATCCCAAAGGTATCTTTGAAGTGAGTTGATTTAACGGTATCCGATTATAGAGGTTGCCGCGTTTTGTCGCTAGCTTTGCCGTCTATTTGTAGTTAACTTTTGAGAGTAATGATTCAATCAACCAATCAGCCTTTAAATTTTTCAGACAGGTCATGATAGCTGAGCGCATAGCCGCGCTGTTTATAAAAAAGAAAATTATCTCTTTTAGATTGCTCATATTTCTCATTTTGATAAATAATCTCAATGACCCGGTCAAAGCGACTGAACCAGGTTGGAATATCGGGTTGAAGATTAATTAAAATTTGGTGATGATCGCCTGGATCTGGATCGCAACTAACCGCTATGGGTGCATTGTCAGTCCCGCGACCATGGGGCAAAAAAGAAGAAGATTGAAACTCCCACAGGTGACTGTCCAAGGCCTTAACAGATTCACTGTCAGGCATAAGGCAGAGCACCTGTTGCCCCTGAGCCAATGCTTTTTGTACTAGCTGCCCGACTAATGCAAAACCCATCACCTGGTCGCCAGCTAGCTTGTAAAAAGACACATTAGTCAACGTTTAGGCTGCCGATGTTTGAGAGATGTAAAACTCATTCGCTGACCGTCTTACTGCGAATATACTCCATTAGCATGGGTACTGGTCTGCCCGTGGCACCTTTTTGTGGTCCAGATACCCAGGCTGTGCCTGCGATGTCTAAGTGCGCCCATTTGTAGGACTTAGTAAAACGAGCAAGGAAGCAAGCAGCTGTAATAGTGCCGGCCTCGCCACCAATATTAGCCATATCAGCAAAGTTACTTTTTATTTGCTTGTCATATTCTTCCCACAGAGGTAATCGCCAAGCGCGGTCACCGCTTTTTGTGCCGCTAATTAAAAGTTGATCAGCAAGTTCATCATCGTTAGACAAAAGGCCTGAAGTAAATTTTCCCAGCGCACCGATAACTGCCCCGGTTAAGGTGGCAATATCAATGACTGTGTCAGGGTCGAAGCGGCCTGCATAGGTCAATGCATCACACAGGATCAGACGTCCTTCGGCATCAGTATTGAGTACTTCTATGGTTTGACCAGACATGCTTGTCACCACATCGCCGGGTTTCGTGGCATTGCCCGCGGGCATGTTTTCCACAGCTGGAACAATACCTATAACATTGACAGGTAGCTTAGTTTCTAGCAGTGCATTCATAACCCCAAAGACAGAAGCTCCGCCGCACATGTCGAATTTCATCTCGTCCATTCCGCGGCCCGGTTTTAGGCTGATGCCACCAGTATCAAAGGTCACTGCCTTGCCAACTAAAACGATTGGTTTTACGCTGCTGTCTGCTCCCTTGTAATTCATTACGATCAGATTTCCCGGTTCCACTGAACCGGTGCTGACCGACAGTAGAGAACCCATTTTGAGTTTTTCCATCTCGGATTCATTCAAAATGCTGGTAGTGAGGTTGACTTGCCCTTCAGCGAGTCGACTGGCCTGTTCTGCAAGATAGTTCGGTGTGCAAATGTTCGCTGGAAGATTGCCGAGCTGGCGAGCGGTATTCATACCATTTCCAATCGCACCGCCGTAGTTAAGGCCCTGATTAGCTGTGTTTGCATCACTCTTGTTGGCGCACCAGTAAGTGACGGTCTTGAGCTTTTTTGGCTCAGGGTTTTTACCCGTGCCAGAATACTGATAGGCAGCAGTCATTGTGCTGCGGGCAACTATGCTAGCCTGCCAGTCATGGTCTTCGGCCAAACCTTCAATCGCCCAGACAGCACTCACAGCAGGAGTTTTAAACACTGCAGAGGCACCGGCTTCAATAGCTTTAATCATTTTTTGAGGATTGGATGCGCCGTCTGTTCCTACCAAAATAATTCGTTGAAAGGGAGTATTGAGGTTGAGCAACACGCAGGACTCAGAAGCTTTGCCACTAAAATCTCCAGACTCGATGAGAGATGTGATGGCGCCGTCGAGCGCCTCATCAATTTCTTTAGCGACATTTTCTAATTGTGAGCCCGTTGGCAAAACTAGAGAATCAGCGTTAATCTTTAATAGTTGTACTGAGGATGCATTAAACTCCATGTGAGCTCCATATGATTGCAGATTTGATGTAACATAATAGGCGCTAACGATAACAGTTTGTTTAACTACACCCAAGGGCTATAAGTCTAATACTGTGATTATTTTCCGTTATTTAACTCGCGAAATTTTGTCGACGACTTTCGCAATCTGCGTTGTGCTTTTGTTAGTGCTCATCAGTGGGCGGTTTGTTAAATACCTGTCTAGCGCTTTAGCTGGAAATATGGATGCAGGCGTTATATTTGCGGTCATCGGTTATCGTATTCCAGGCTTCCTTGAGTTGACTATTCCTCTCGCTTTTTTCTTGGCTATTTTACTGTCCTTCGGGCGATTGCATGTTGAAAATGAAATGAGTGTGCTCAAATCATGCGGCGTCTCTGAAGCTAATTTGGTTGGCTATACATTGGTGGTGGCAGTAGTTCTCGCGCTTTTAGTTGGATGGTTGAGTCTATCCGTATCCCCCGCGGGTGCAGCCAAAGCAGAGACTATTTTAAAAGTTCAAAAAGAAATGACCGAGTTGGATAAGGTCAGCCCTAAACGATTCTATAAGTTGAGTGGTGATAAGGGCGTCACCTATGCTGAAAGTATCAATGATGATAGAGAGTTAGAGGACGTTTTTTTGGCAGTTACCGCAGGCTCTGCAGAGGATTTTGACAGTCGAACAGTGGTGATTTTTGCGAAGAAGGGCCGCCAGCAACGCTCCATAGACGGGACCGAAAGATTTTTTGTTCTCGATCAGGGTTATCGTATTGAGGGCATTCCCGGTAACAACGATTATCAGATTACCTCTTTTGAACAGTACGGTTCAAAATTAAGCCCACCCAAACGGGTTGCCGAGGACCCTGAAACCGACGCTATACCCACGGCTGAACTTTGGGAAGCTGAGAAACCACAGCTCAAGGCGACTTTGCAATGGCGGTTGTCGACGCCCTTGATGCTCCTGATAATTGTGATATTGGCAGTTCCTCTGAGCAGAACTAACCCTCGTCAGGGACGATTTGCCAGACTGCTGCCGGCAATAATACTTTACTTCGCCTATCTTCTCTCTCTGAATGCTGTTCGCGGGAGTATTGAGTCCGGTGGCATTTCATCCGATGTGACATTACTGCCAGTACATCTAGGATTTCTGATGTTTGGCTTGGCTTTGGCTGGCTCTGAACGGTTACGAAAGTTCAAAAATACGCTTATTGGTCGTTGGGGTAAATCCTCATAATGCGTCGCCTATCTCGCCATATTGGCAGCACAGTCTTTAGTTCGGTGCTTGTGGCCCTTAGCGTCATTGTAGGGCTTGATGTAGTTGCCGAAATTATTGATCAAACACGAGCAATACAAAGAGATTATTATTTCCTAGATGCGCTGATCTACGTATTTACAAAATTGCCTTCGACGGTTTACGAATATATCCCCCTTTCTTCGTTGATCGGCTGCCTTTACGGTCTAGGGCTGCTAGCAGGTAACAGTGAAGTGACCGTGATGCGCGCGTCAGGAGTCTCTTTGGTACGTATTGTGTATTTTGTAATGAAGCCAGTACTTGTGTTTATCATTCTCAGCGCTGCCATCGGGGAGTATTTCTCGCCTTATCTAGACCAACGCGCTGAGGGAACTCGTGAATACTTGCGCAAAGGCACTTCAACCCAAGATTCAGCTGCCGGTCTATGGATTCGTGAAGAACGTGAGTTTATGCACTTCAACGCAGTGTTTCCAGGGGGAGTTCTCTACGGCGTTACTCGCTATCAATTTGATGATGCACAAAATTTACAACAGGCAAGTTTTTCGAGCAGAGCTACCTACAACGCTAGCGAACAGTTTTGGGTCGAAGAAAATGTCTCTATCACTCGATTTGATGACAATAAAACGGTGACAGAAAAGCAGATTACCCGCCATTGGGATTCCGGGCTATCGCCACAAATACTAACTGTTAACATACTGCCTGCGGCATCATTGCCGATCAGGATACTGGATAGCCACATTGACTTTTTACGTCAGCAAAAAGCAGACACTGCTATTTATGAGCTTGCTTACTGGCGTAAGGTGCTCCAACCGCTGGTAGTTTTAGGGCTCGTACTAATTGCTATTTCTTTCGTTTTTGGCCCTCTTCGAGACGCTACCATGGGCTTCCGTATTTTTACCGGAGTGCTAGTCGGTATAGGCTTTAAAATCCTTCAGGATCTGCTTGGACCATTCAGTATAGTCTTTGGGTTTCCTGTAGTTTTCGCGGTTATTGCACCTATAGTGCTATGTCTTTTAGTGGGGTTATACCTTTTGCGGCGCAGCGGTTAGCCGAGAGATCGCTTTATTCCAGTTGGCCACTTTCATGTCGCGGAGCGGTTTCTCCATCGTCGGTTCAAAGCGTTGCTGACATTTCCAGGCGCGCGCAAATTCTTGTTGATCTGGCCATAGTCCTGTTTTAGACCCAGCAAGCCAAGCGGCTCCCATAGCGGTCGTCTCAATGATACTGGGGCGTTCTACCGGTGACTCTAAAATATCGGCTAAACACTGCATAGTCCAGTCACTAGCAACCATGCCGCCGTCCACGCGCAACACGGTTTTTTGTGGTTGAGTCCAGTCCGCGTGCATGGCTGTGAGCAGATCTAGAGTTTGGTAACAGACAGACTCGAGTGCGGCTTTGGCAATTTCTGCCGGGCCGGTGTTCCGGGTCAAGCCAAAAATCGCGCCTCGTGCGTCTGCATCCCACCATGGTGCGCCAAGGCCTGTAAACGCAGGAACCATGTAAACCTGCTCATTAGGATCTGCTTGTGATGCCAGGGCACCACTTTGCTCAGCCGATTCGATAATGCCAAGACCATCTCTGAGCCACTGAACCGCAGCACCGGCAATAAATATCGACCCCTCCAAGGCATAGGTGACTTTTCCATCTAATTGGTAAGCAATAGTGGTGAGCAAGCGGTTATTAGAAACAACAGCATTTTCACCGGTGTTGAGTAGAGCGAAACAGCCTGTCCCGTAAGTGGATTTCATCATGCCGACGTCAAAGCACGCCTGCCCTATAGCCGCGGCTTGTTGATCACCTGCTATACCATAAATCTTCAGGGGGTACCCAAACAGGGTTGTAGTGCCGAAATCATCAGCACTATTCTTGACCTCTGGAAGCATTGAGCGAGGCACATTAAACAGTGCCAAAAGCTCATCATCCCAATCACCTGAGTGAATATTGTAAAGCATGGTACGTGATGCGTTAGTGGCGTCAGTGGCGTGCACCTTACCGTTAGTTAAGTTCCAAAGTATCCAACTGTCTACTGTGCCAAACGCGAGCTCTCCGCGGTTTGCCTTTTCTCTCGCATTGGCAACATTATCCAAAAGCCACGCAACCTTGGTCGCCGAAAAATAGGGATCTAATAGTAAGCCTGTCTTAGCGCTAATTAGGGCTTCGACACCCTCTTTTTTAAGATATTCGCAGAGCGAAGCAGTCCGCCTGTCTTGCCAGACAATCGCATTATAGATTGGTTTTCCGGTAGATCGTTCCCAGACAATAGTCGTTTCTCGTTGGTTGGTAATACCAATCGCGGCAATATCTGATGCCCCAGCGGAGATTTTAGATATGACCTCTTGACAGGTTCTCAGGGTTGTTTTCCAAATGTCGTCAGGATTATGCTCTACCCAGCCAGACTCAGGAAAATGCTGAGGAAACTCACACTGCGATTGCTCTGTGACCAAAAGCTGCCGATCAAACAGCATGCTTCTGGATGATGTTGTCCCCTGGTCTATGGCGAGAATAAATTTCTTAGCGTTCATAGTTTTTTGCACTGCGTTACGTTTTTATTTACTTTTGGGTAATGTCACCACTTGTGTCCCGGTAAGACGATCGTGAACACATCCTCTATTAGGTGGTATCAAACACCACAGATAACCTAGCCCAAAAAAAGCGAGAGATACTGGGGCTAGCAAGGATCGCTGCCAGCATTGGCTGACACTGGCAAGTTCCCCGCTAGATTGCTGAAGTTTCAGCCGCCATGCTTTCATGCCCATCGATTGACCTTGCTTACGCCAACATATAAAGAAGTAGCCGCACAGGATAAATGCCAGACCAGTCATTAGTGCTATGTTAACCATAAGAGGAAAGCCCACCCAACTACTATCGCTGCTAGGCATTCCGTAAAAAGCGAACCTCAAAGGGGTTATCACTGTCAGAGCATAAGCCATAACAATCGCGGCCAAAAGGAATAAATCATATACCATTGCTGCAATACGACGAGTTAAACCCGCTATTGGATATGCCGTTGAGTTCGTAGGAGCTGTTTTATGTTGGTTCATGGTTAAGGTAACGTTGGCTTTTCTGTATTATTTGGGAATCGGGAAACGTTTGATAACAGAAGTGTGCCCAAAGCCAGTACAATGCGCAATCAACGATTGATAAAAACATATCAGAGGAGTTTTTTTGTGGATTGGATTTATGGCATTCACGCGATTCAAACTATGCTGAAATCCGCCCCTCAAAGGGTGGCTGAAATACATGTGCAAAGTGGACGTCGCGATGATCGTCTGCAGAAAATTTATAATTTGGCCGAACAGCATGGAATCCTGCTGCAGCCAGTCACCTCAAAGAAACTTGATGCTAAGGTTCAAGGCAGGCATCAAGGCGTAATAGCGCTTTGTCGGCCCGGTGAGACACGCGATGAGTCTTTTTTAGTTGATCTAGCCGAGCGGCATGGAGCACAAAGCTTTTTCCTAATGCTCGATGGTGTTACTGATCCGCACAATTTAGGGGCATGCTTGCGATCAGCGGATGCTGCCGGGGTACATGCGGTTATTGTACCCAAGGATAATTCTGTTGGCTTGACGCCGGTGGTTCAGAAAGTAGCCTGTGGTGCTGCCGAATCGGTACCCTTGGTAACGGTGACTAATTTAACCAGAACACTGGACAAGCTACAACAGCTCGGCATCTGGGCGGTGGGTACTACCGGAGAGGCCAAGGAATCCTTGTACAAGATGGATTTAACCGGCGCAATCGTTGTTGTTATGGGGGCGGAGGGTGACGGAATGCGTCATCTCACCTCCAAACAATGTGATTTTCTGGCCAAGTTACCTATGGCTGGAGAGGTTGAGAGTCTGAATGTGTCGGTAGCCACGGGTGTCTGCCTTTTTGAAATTGTTCGTCAGCGCTCGATAGTCGACTAGGGCTGCCTACTGTGTTATGCCTACTTACTTATTAGATTAAAAAATATTTAATCGGATGGTTGCATTAGGCTATCATCTAAGGCTAGCATTATCGTAAATACCCGGTGTGTTTCTGGGCTAGATTCAGTTGAATGGATACCATGAACTCTACGACATTTTCTATCGCAAATTTACTCAGTTTTTTACGTTTATTCCTGGTGCCGGCTTTAGTTTGGTTAGCATTGCAAGGCCATGCAGAGTGGTTTCTTGCAGTGTTGGTAGTCTCTTTGGTGAGTGATATATTTGATGGCTATCTTGCTCGCAAGCTCAATCAGGTCAGTGATTTCGGTGCCAAACTAGATAGTTGGGGTGATTCCTTAACTTATGCCTGCATGATTTTCGGGCTGTATCATATTTGGCCAGCCATATTCACTGAGCAAAAGGCCTATCTGTTATCAGCTACGCTATCCTTCATTATTCCATTGGTATTCGCCCTGATGAAGTTTGGGGAATATCCTAGTTATCATACTTTGGGCGCAAAAGTAGCGGCAGTACTTATCGCACCCGCCTACTACATATTGATTTTAATTGATGGGGACACATGGTTTAGGTTGGTCATTCTGTTCTATTTATTAGTGGCTGCCGAAGAAATACTCATCACGATGATATTGAAGTTTCCGGCCAATAATGTGGGTTCAGCATGGCGTCTCATTCGGAATGGAGACACTGGAGCTAAAAGACGCTAAAAATTAGTACTCTAAGTTTACAAAGTGAGTTGCAAGCGGAGGCTTAAGTCACTACAATGCGTCGCCTTAAAAGCGTCGAGTCAACAACGTCTCGGCACTCCTTGTCTCACTGCGTGGCACATGCCATTAGCGGGAGACTCTCAAACCCACGAGGAGATACAATGCGTCATTATGAAGTCGTGTTTTTGGTCCATCCTGACCAAAGCGAACAAGTCCCAGGTATGGTCGAGCGCTATGGCGCATCGGTTGCTGCTGGTGGCGGTACAGTTCACCGAAGCGAAGACTGGGGGCGCCGTCAGTTGGCTTACCCAATCAACAAAATTCACAAAGCTCATTATATTTTAATGAACATTGAGTGCGGACAGGATGTACTCGATGAGCTAAATGCAACCTTCCGTTATAATGATGCAGTGATTCGAAGCATGGTAATCCGTCGTGATGATGCGGTTACTGGAGAATCACCTATCATGAAGCTGGAAAATGCTGAGAAAGCAGATAAAGAAGCTCGCGAGCGTCGCAATGCTGCGCGTATTAAGGCTGAAGCTGCTGAAAAGGCAGCTGCCAAATCTGAAGAGCCTGCTGCAGCAGAAGTTGCTGAAGCTCAAACTGACGCGGAAGGTGGAGAATAATTATGGCTAAGTTTGTACGTCGTAGAAAATTTTGTCGTTTCACCGCTGAAGGCGCAACGGAAATTGATTATAAAGACTTGGATACGCTCAAAGGCTATGTATCAGAGAGCGGTAAAATTGTTCCTAGTCGTATTACCGGTACAAAGGCTAGATATCAGCGTGAGTTGTCAGAAGCAATTAAGCGAGCGCGATATATTGCCTTGCTACCTTATACTGACAGCCATAAGTAATAGAGTGTATTAACCCAGTGCGAGCCCTAGCTGAATTTATAATGCGCGGGCGACCACAGGCTTGTTTAGTTGCCTTGGTCGGCGTGATTGTGCCGTTGATCGGTCCAGCCAGCGTTGGTTTGGTAACCTTGCGAAAAGGTAGTTTTGAAGGTGCGCTAGTGGCGCTCTGGGCGACATTGCCATTTTTTGTAAGTTATTTCGCAGGTCAGTCCAGTCCATTTTTGGCAGTCATGTCGATCATAGCGTTGGTCAATATGTTGTTAGTAGCCAATGTGCTTAGGGCTACTGCTAGTTGGAGCGTGGCGCTAGTCGCTGATGTGGTTGTCGCTGTCGGACTAGCAATTGTTGCTGGGGTTGTTTTTCAAAATGATCTGAGTCTCTTGATGTCAGATCTGACTGAAATTTTTGCAACTGCTTCACAGCAAATGGAGCAAGAGTTTGTGCTACCTCCACCTAGTAGTATTTTGGCCTGGGTGGCTTGGATGACCGCATTGAGTGCGTTGCTGGGTTTGGTTGTTGCGAGATGGTGGCAGGCGCTGCTGTTCAATCCAGGCGGGTTTCAAGACGAATTCCAAGGGATTCGGCTAGAAGCTAAAGTTGGTGTGGGATGTTTGCTACTGGTTATTTTGGGCTTCACTGTTTTGGGTGATTTCCAATTCTGGTTGCAGTTGGCGTCAATCCCTTTGATTGTGTGTGGTTTGTCGATACTGCACTATACCGTCAAGGTTAAAAAGGCGGGTGGTCATTGGCTGGTGTTAATTTATTTAGGACTCATGTTGGGTCCTGTTATGTCCGGTTTATTGGTGGCGCTTGGCGCAATCGATAGTGTTTTAAATTTAAGAGCAAGATTAGTGTCTGAGACTCAGGACTAATGGAGCAAAGGTGAGGTTTTTACGATGGAAGTTATTCTGCTTGAAAAAATAGGTAAGTTAGGCAATATCGGTGATAAAGCGAATGTTAAGGCTGGTTTTGGTCGCAACTATCTAATTCCCCATGGTAAGGCTGTGTTTGCTACAGAAAAAAATACTGCTGACTTTGAGCTGCGTCGCGCAGATCTTGAAGCCAAAGCGGCCGATAAGCTAGGTTTGGCTCAGAGCCGTGCCGACAGATTGAAAGCGATTGGTACTATTACCATTTCTGCGATTGCTGGCGAAGAAGGCAAACTATTTGGTTCTGTTGGAGCGCGCGAGCTTGAAGACGCTATTGCGGCTGCGGGCGGAGATATAACTAAGAATGAGATTAGCCTTCCTGAAGGCGCTTTGCGGCATGTCGGTGAATTTTCGGTGGACGTACAGCTTCATTCTGATATTACTGAAACTATTACCGTGGTTATTGAGGCGGAGTAATTTCAGGCTTTTTAAAAGCATTGAAAATAGTTTAAAGACGGCACCGCTTCTTGATAAGATGCAGTGCCGTTTTTGTTTGTGTGGTTTAATAAATGTACTGATGTTAAAACGTCAGTTAACTTCACTACTTTTGCACAGGTTCAACCCATTGATATGAACGAAGCATTATTCGCAGAACCCAGTATAAGTCAGCCACTCCCTCACTCTATAGAGGCTGAGCAGGCTGTTATTGGTGGGCTAATGCTTAAAAATGATGCCTTCGATTCTATATCCGAGGTGTTAGCAGAGAGTGATTTTTATAGTAAAGACCATCAACTCATTTTTAGTGCTATGGGGCGACTAGCGGCCGATGATCAGCCTTTTGATCCTATTACCTTGGCTGAATCTCTTCAAAATTCTAACGAACTCTCATCTGTCGGCGGCGCCGAATATTTGGTTGATTTAGCCAGTAGCACGCCGAGTTCGGCAAATATTAAAGCTTACACTCAGATTGTCCTAGAGCGCTCAATCGTTCGCCAGTTGATTGGTGCTGCGAGTGAGATAGTCCGTAAGGGCTACAATCCACTGGGGTGGGATAGCTCAAAGTTACTCGCTGAAGCAGAGAGTAGACTTCAAGAAATTATTGAAAATCGTCCGAAAAAGGGCGGCTTTAAGGAAGTTAATAGCTTAATCAAAGAGGCTGTGGAGCGTCTTGATGAGTTATTTAACAACGATGCTGAGATTACTGGTCTGAGCACAGGATTCTCAGATCTTGATAAAATGACCTCGGGGTGGCAGAAGTCAGATTTGGTGATTATTGCGGGTCGTCCCTCTATGGGTAAGACCGCATTTGCTATGAATATGGTTGAGCATGCAACCCTGCACCAAGACCGCCCCGTGCTGGTTTTTTCTCTAGAAATGCCTGCTAACCAGCTGATCATCAGGCTGTTGTCATCAATTGGAAAAATTGATCAGACACGTATGCGATCGGGTAATTTGGTAGAGGATGATTGGCCTCGACTGAGTAGCGCTGCGCAAAGGTTGAAAGATAAGCCTTTATTTATTGACGATTCAGCAGGCATAACACCGCTGGAGATGCGCAACCGTATCAAACAGTTCACTCGTGAGCGGGTGGAGCAGTTGCGGCAGGACTGGCATAAAGAACATGGTGCGAATACCCCAGCGGACACTGAAGCGCTTTATGCGCAAGCTCAACCCGGTATGATAATGGTTGATTATCTTCAGCTGATGAGTGGTAGTAATTCGGCTGAGGGTCGCGTTCAAGAAATTTCACAAATATCACGTGAACTTAAAGGCCTTGCGCGAGAATACGAGTGCCCAATGATTGCCTTGTCTCAGCTCAGCCGTAATGTCGAGCAACGCCCGAATAAACGCCCAGTGAATGCGGATCTTCGAGAATCTGGAGCGATCGAGCAGGATGCAGACGTTATTGCTTTTATCTATCGCGATGAAGTCTACAACGAAGACAGTCCAGATAAAGGTACCGCTGAAATTATCATTGGAAAACAACGTAACGGACCTATTGGTACCTGCCGCTTGATGTTTATGGGCAAGTACACTCGATTTGAAAATCTCGCGAGTGATCATTTTGCTGATCAGTAAATCGCCTTTTGAGAATTGCTGCGAATGAAAGTTTTTCACTCGGTGAGGGCGCTGCGCGCGGATCTAAATAGAGATCGATTAAAAGGCTCTAGGGTTGGTTTTGTGCCTACCATGGGCAATCTGCACGACGGGCACTTAGCGCTTCTTAAACAGGCTAAGCAGACTAATGATATTGTTGTCTGCTCAATCTTCGTTAACGCCCTGCAATTTAGCCTCAATGAAGACTGGGATAAATACCCTCGCACCTATCAATCAGATTGTGAAAAGCTGCGAGAAACCGGTTGTGACTACCTTTTTCATCCAGATGATATAGAGATGTATCCCAATGGGCTAGATACTCAGAGTCGAGTGATCTGCCCGACTATGACCGATGTGCTCTGTGGGGCAAGCCGTCCTGGCCATTTTGAAGGGGTGACCACTGTGGTCAGCAAGCTCTTTAATATAGTGCAGCCTGATGAGGCTATATTCGGCATTAAGGATTATCAGCAACTAGCCGTGATCCGTCGTATGGTTGAAGATCTTTGCATGCCAATCCAAGTGACATCTGCGCCGATTCATCGCGAAGCTGATGGTTTGGCGATGAGTTCACGTAATCGGTATATTACTGATGAGGAGCGACCCAAGGTCATCGTATTGAAAGACGCTCTCGATTGGATTGCCAGTCAGATTAAAATTGGCAACCGTAACTTTTCGGAACTTGAGAAAGCCGCAGCAGAACAAGTAGAGGCGGCGGGATTCAATGTTGATTACCTCACCTGTAGTAACAGTAAAACATTAGATTTAGCCGCTAATGATGATTCAGAGATCACCATTCTGGGCGCAATTTTCACCGAATCTGCGCGTCTCATTGATAACGTTAGCTTGTCTGGTAGCTGAGGGCATTCCTAACTCGGTTTATGGTTTCTCATAGACGCGCTTTCCTGCTAGCCACGTTTGTAGTACTTCCGTTTTCCATAGGTCTTGAGACGGTATCGTGAAAAGATCTTGATCAATAATAATAAAGTCTGCCCATTTTCCAGGGCTCAATCCACCCAGAACATTTTCTTGATGAGCAGCCCATGCTGCATCGATAGTGAATGAGCGCATTGCTTCTTCTATAGTAATACTTTGCTCCGGTATCCAGCCTTGTTCTGGTTGGTTAGCTTTATTTTGACGAGTAACCGCGGCATGAATTCCGTGAAACGGGTTAGCTAATTCAATCGGGTAATCAGAGCCAGACACCAGCCGACTACCTTGGTCAAGAAAGCTACGCCAAGCATATGCGCCTTTTAGGCGCTCCGCACCAATACGATCCTCTGCCATATTCATGTCGCTAGTAGCATGAGTTGGTTGCATCGAAGGGATAACGTTTAGGGCCTTAAATCGAGGTATATCAGCCAGCGCAACAATCTGAGCATGTTCCATTCGATGTCGTAATGTTTCTCCGCCAACAGTCGCGTAGGCATGCTCGACTTCATCTAAACCTATTTGGTTTCCCTTGTCGCCAATAGCATGGATAGCGACTTGAAATTCTGCTTTGATCGCGTCAGCAAATATACTTCTTAGCTGTTGTTGCGAGGTCAATAAAAGACCCCTATGACCCGGTCGGTCCGCATAGGGTTCAAGCATTGCTGCGCCTCTACTGCCCAGGGCGCCATCAGTGTAGACCTTGACGCTTTTAACACTGTACAAATCATTATCATCAACCGTTGGCCCGGCAGATAAAATAGATGCTAACTCTGGGTCGGTTGAAGATATCATCCCATACAGTCTTACAGCTAACATCTCTTGGCTCGCAAGCTCAGTGTAGAACCGATGTTCAGTGGCGCTGACACCGGCATCATGGGTCGATGTAATACCGAGTGTTAGCAAATGATGGGTAGCAGCGTCGACGGCTGCGGCGAGTTCCTCATCGCTAGGTGGAGGCAAAATGTCATTGATAATACTCATGGCATTATCGACTAAAATGCCGGTGGGTTGGCCGTTGGCATCGCGCAAAATCTCTCCGCCAGGTGGAGATATGGTATTGGCATTGATACCAGCTAATGCAAGTGCTTTACTATTGGCCCAGCCAGCATGGCCGTCAATTCTTTCTAACCAAATAGGTCGGTCGGAGACTAATTCATCCAGAATTTTAGCGCTGGGGAATTGTTGTCCTGGCCATAACACCTGATTCCATCCTCGGCCTTGGATCCACTTGAGATAGGGTTTTTGCTTTGCGTAGTCAGCAATCTGTGTAGCCGCTTGTCGGGCCGAGCGGGTGTCACGCAGATCTATCTGAAGAAGCGTATAACCAAGGCTAGAGACATGGCCATGTGCATCAGTGATTCCTGGAATGAGTGTTTTCCCTTGACCATCAATGATGTTGGCCTCTGAGAAGTTCTCGACAAGCCGGTCATCTCCTATGGCCACAACCTTGCCTAAATCAACCACTAGGGTTGTGAACTGCTCAAGCTCACGGGCATTATCAAAACTGTAACCGTTAACGTTAGTGAATACAGTGGTAGTCGACTCAATGCCATCGTTGCAGCTAGCGGTCAGCAGTATTAGGGGGATGACTAATACTGCTAATAATCTCTGCGCTGTGATGTTGGCTTGTATTTGTAGCAAAACAGTCTCCATTACTTTAAACATGATTAGGGCCTAACAGACATTTAAGGCGACCTATAGTCTGCCGATTGGTGATTTTTTGTCAATCAATTTTACACAGCCTGCAGCATTTTTGGTTGGCTTTCACGCCGTAACTCATTGACTAATCGACTTAAACTGGTAGACTTCGCGCTTCTCCGCTAATACCTTTGCTGGAGATTATAGAAAAAGTACCAGACAGGCGTAACCCATGTCGCTGGTCATCAACAAAGATAGCGCTATTACCCATAGCTCTAACGTCAGTCAAAAGCACTCATCCGTGTGACTGAACATGCTGCATTTGCGGCGTCTCTTTTGATGTTACAGCCTACCTCTGACTGGAAAATTTCACACAACTGATTTGTGAGGAACTATTTTGGAAAGTTTATCGGGCGGTGATATTTTAATCCGTGCTCTAAAAGATGCAGGCGTAAAAGACGTTTGGGGTTACCCCGGCGGTGCAGCGCTGCATATCTATGACGCCCTGTATCGACAGGATGACGTCTTTCATATTTTGGTTCGTCACGAGCAAGCCGCTGTGCA
>CAJJAU010000026.1 GCA_905182275.1 gamma proteobacterium HTCC2207 | reverse complement strand
AATCTTCTGCAAGAAGGTCAGCTTTGTTCAGGAATACTAATACATAAGGTACGCCAACCTGACGTGACAGCAGAATGTGCTCTCGTGTCTGCGGCATTCGACCGTCTGTTGCACCACAAACCAAGATAGCGCCGTCCATCTGGGCAGCACCGGTAATCATGTTTTTAACATAATCGGCGTGACCTGGGCAGTCTACGTGGGCGTAGTGACGAATTGGGGAATCATACTCAACGTGTGCTGTTGAGATTGTAATACCGCGCTCGCGCTCTTCTGGTGCGTTATCAATCTGGTCGAAGGCTTTCATTTCTCCGCCCCAAACCTCTGAACACACACGAGTAATCGCAGCGGTCAACGTCGTTTTACCATGGTCAACGTGACCAATGGTGCCTACGTTTACATGCGGCTTATTTCTTTCAAACTTTTCTTTTGCCATCTCAGCATCTCCTAAACGGGACATTAGCGGGCTATTAACTCTCTAATGCCCTGAACTTTAAACTAATTAAAAATCACATCTTTTTGTTACTAGCGCGAGAGCCAAGGCACTCACACAAAATTTTGGAGCTCATAACCGGATTTGAACCGGTGACCTCTTCCTTACCAAGGAAGTGCTCTACCGACTGAGCTATATGAGCACATACCTCGCTTACTACCTGTACTGCTACTTCTTATACTGCACTTTTCTTGGAGCGGGCAGCGGGAATCGAACCCGCATCATCAGCTTGGAAGGCTGAGGTTCTACCATTAAACTATGCCCGCTAAACAATCCTTCTTAAAACAGCGCCTGTCTAACAGTACCCACAGGCCCTTGAGCCATTGCCTCTCAAACCCGAAAAGCCTTACTGCAATTACGTCTACATTTTGCATCACCCAATAACCGGGCCCTTGCTAGCTTGGTGGCGGGAGGTGGATTCGAACCACCGAAGCTTTCGCGTCAGATTTACAGTCTGATCCCTTTGGCCGCTCGGGAATCCCGCCTACAATCAAGATTTTCTAGCTTCCCACTAATATAACTTCATTTTTACAGCGAAATTACCGCGGGAATATCGTAAAAATGCCCATTTGTTCTCTTTGGCTACCCCACTTATTGACAATAAATTGAACAATAAGCCTATAAGGTACCCATAGAGATGGAGCTGGCGAGAGGAGTCGAACCCCCGACCGGCTGATTACAAGTCAGCTGCTCTACCAACTGAGCTACGCCAGCATCACAATAGCGGTGCGCGATTTTAGTGAAAGTTTGCGCCAGAAGCAACCTTATCTCAGGCTTCTTTTGTATTTTTTTTAACTAATTCATTTTCACAGCAAACACAGCAAGCTAAAGGGTCGGTTTTCACCGCTAAAATTCACCCATAAAAAGTTAAAAGGCTGTTAATACAATAGGTTGCAAAAACAAGATTCAAATAGCATGAGGGTTAGCATTTCACCAGAGAAATATCATTCACAGAGAGCCCGTCAAGCACCAACTCAGGCATATACTCAGCTTCAATATTTAACATGCTCATAATGAGCCTCGCATCGCCTCCAGTTAGAATCAAGGTTGACTGGTGCATATCGACCAGCTTTTCAATGACTGCAACAACTGCTAATAAACTACCACGACTCACAGCGGCGGACGTGTCCTGGGCTGGCGCTATTATTTGATCAATCTCATCGGTAGGTCGCACATGAGCGGTACCGCCACGAAGTGAACGACGCATCAAAGCGATCCCTGGCAATATATAGCCGCCCAAATGTTGGCCAACTTTATCGACGACATCCATGGTGATCGCGCTGCCAAGATCCACAACGATTAACGGACGGCTCAGCTTAGAATAAGCGCCGACCATCGCCATCCAGCGATCAATTCCAAGTGCCGTGACATCAGCATACCCACAACGGACCCCCCCGGCCTCTGCTGAGACGATTGCCCTTTGCAACTCAACACCAAATGTATCCGCTAGCTGGTGGTGGAGTGCGGTGGCGACAGATCCGTCAGCCACTGATGATAGACGAGCCTGCGTTAGTGAACCGCTGATAATGAGGTCAAGCCCTTCTTTAATTATTGAAGCCGTCGCTTGAGAGCCTCGATGTGTCACGCCGAGCCCACCAGAAACGCGCCATTTTACAAAACTGTTGCCAACATCAATATCAAGAATCATAACTTGCGCCCCGCAAACTTAGCTCACCACCAATGAACCTTTGCTCCTCACCACTGACCAGCTGCATACGCAGGGCACCGGCGCTATCAACGCCTAATATTGTTCCTGAAATTGAACCGCCAGAGTTACTAACCGTGCCCTGCGCACCCTTGAGTAGATCTGCAGACTGCCACTCATCTCGATAAGCCACAAAGCCTTTTTCCGGAAAGTCACCAAGCACTTTAAACAATGATTTAATTAAACTGGCCACTAAAAAATTACGGGACACGGCAGAAGGGGCCACGGCGTGGAGATCAGTCCAAGGCTGATCAATTTCTTGAGCTGCTGACGCAGGCATCGAGACATTAAGCCCGAGACCAATAATAACCGTGCATTCCCCGGCAGGGTCACCAATCATCTCCAGCAAAATACCACCGAGCTTTTTACCATCACAATATATATCATTAGGCCACTTCAGCTGTATCCCAGCGATGCCAAGATCTACCAATGATCGTCGAACGGCAACCCCAACAGCCAAACTTAGGCCTTGCAAAGCTTTAGCTCCTACGCCAAAGTTCCAAATAACTGACATATAGATGTTGGCAGCAAAAGGGCTCTCCCAGACTTTACCTAAACGCCCCCTCCCCGCGGATTGACTTTCAGACAAAATTACAGAGCCTGCCAGATCAGTTCTGCCGGCCTCCTCCCGTGCATAGCGATTCGTTGAGTCGATAGTTTTAAAGATTTGTAAATCGCAGGAAATTAAGCGCGCATCTGCTTCACCCTCTAGATATTGTCGAATCACATCTTTGCTAAGGAGCTCAATATTATCAGGTAATCGGTAGCCGCCGGTCACGACCCGCAGGCTCAAGCCTAGAGACTCTAATTCTCGGCACTGCTCTGCTATATCTCCTCGAGAAACCTTTAGCCGGTGGGCAAGACTCTCTTCGGAATGGAGCCCAAGGTCACAAAGTATGGCTAACATATTATCTTGTAAATCCGGCATTTCGCTCGCCTCGAGTTCAGCGCCCTAAAACTAACCAGCAATGTTCATCCATACGAACCGAACACCCAATAAAAGCAGATACACAGCAAATATACTTTTCAGCTGCTGAGCATTCGCTCGATGCGCTAGGATTGCGCCAAGTCTAGCAAAAGGAGCGCTGGTTATAATAATTCCAAACCACGCTGGCAGAAATATATAGCCTAAAGTGCTGTCTGGCAAACTGCCCATCACAATATCAGCAGAGCCATAGACAATTGTTGCTGGCAGGGCAATACAAAACCCACCCACCGCAGCAACACCAATGGCATGATGGATTTTAACACCAAAATGCGTAAGAAGTGGCGTTGTAAACATGCCTCCGCCAACACCAAATAGCGCTGAAACTCCACCAATACCAGCACCAGAGGCTATTAAAAAAGTGCGGCTTGGAACAGTAGCGATAGCTTCTGTTGTCTTCAGGAAGATCATCTGGATGCTAATAGCAACAAGGAAAACTCCTAGCAGGAGTTGTAAAAATGCACCCTGTATGGATACAAAAAAAGACGTGCCAACAACAGCACCAACGACAACGCCGGGAATAAAAGACTTCAGCAAGGACCACTTAACAGCCCCTTTTTGATAGTGAGTGTAGATCGAACTGACTGAAGTCACACTGATACAGGCCAGTGAAGTGGCAATCGCCATGTGTGTAGCGATCTCAGGAGAAACGCCTTGGGCCGCGAATACCAGCAGTAAAGTGGGCACTATTACCGTACCACCACCCAGCCCAAAGAGGCCACTTACAAGCCCAGCGGCCGACCCAACTGCAAGGTAACCCAGATATTCCATTACAGTCCCATCCCAACCAAATGCTTTAAAAGGAGCGCATTATGCACCAAATACATCATCAGCTGTAACTCAATACTCTTAAGTGGTTTATTCCAAAGACGCCCTCCTAGCCGGGCAAGAATCTTGACTGGAGCATATCAATGATCCAATTGCTGGGGCTTCCAGCACAAATAAATAGACACCAATTAAAATAAGACACACAAAAAAGCACCCTGACCAAAATGATCAGGGTGCTTTAATTTGAAGCCTGGCGATGACCTACTCTCACATGGGGAAACCCCACACTACCATCGGCGATGAACCATTTCACTACTGAGTTCGGTAAGGGATCAGGTGGTTCTAGTTCTCTATGGTCACCAGGCAAACTGG
>CAJJAU010000025.1 GCA_905182275.1 gamma proteobacterium HTCC2207 | reverse complement strand
ACCAGTGAGCTGATTTAACGTCAGGCGCAGATTAGGAAACTGCTCATTGCAGTCTCTATTACTTGCACACTGATCAAAAACACCGTCCAGTGCACGGTCTACTGAAAGTCCAACCGCAAGCACTGACTGTTGCATAGGAACTACACCGTCTAGAGTTACTGTAGCTAATGACTCTGGATAGTGACGCATATATAGCTGCGCCATGCGGCTACCGTAAGAAATGCCATATAAGTGCAGTTTTGTATAGCCTACATGGTTTCTCACAGCCTCAAAATCATGAATTGCAAATGAACTGTTATACATAGCAACATCGGCATCAAATGTTGCTAGGCACTTTTTTGTCTCAGCGAGATTATCGAACAATCGTTCATCAATGCTAAGAGGAGAAAGGCTCTTATCCTCAGGGCAGGACAAAAGGTTTGAACGCCCTGTGCCACGTTGATCGATAAGTAAAATGTCTCTGGTTTCCCTCACTTTTGAGAAGGTTTGATTAAACAGTGCCGCATTATCTATTGCTGACTGTCCAGGGCCACCAGCAATGGCCAGTAACGCTTCAGCGGGATAGAGGGGTTTGACCGCCGGGACAATCACGTAGTGGATGTTAATGGTGCGGCCATTAGGTTTTTTTGGATCTTCAGCAACGGTGACATAACCGCAGCGCAGGCGATCTTCTAGGCCATCAATATGGCAGTCGCTACTGTGATAGGAATCGTCGGCGACTACTTTGCTGGAGAGGTTTAATAGGATTAGTAAAAGAGTAGGCAGGGCAAAACGCAGAGAGACTCGATCAAATAACAAGGTGAAGCTCCGTTTCTAAAAGTCGTCCGCTATTGAAGCATAAACCTTGAAACCTTGTCACTGCGTTATCTAAAAATGCTCAAGTAGAGAGTTGAGAAATTGATAGCCCAGTCTAGTGGTACGATAGTGGGAGGAATCCTGTTCTAAGAGACCTTGCGACTGCAGGCGCGATACCACCATTTTAATGGAATCATCACTGATACCGGTGCGTTGCGAGAAATAAGTAGCAGGTACACCTTCTTTTAGGCGTAATCCATTCATCATAAATTCCAGCGCTATCTCATCAATGGCAATCACTTTTTTGGTGATAAGAGCGTCGCCTACTCGGGCTAAATAGTGGTCGGGCTGGCGTGTTTTTGCGGTGCGTATAACTTGGCTTTGCTCAGGAATAGTAATTTTACCGTGAGCGCCGGCACCTATACCCAGATAGTCTCCAAACTGCCAATAGTTCATATTATGGACCGCTCTTTTTCCATCCAATGCAAAGGCAGAAACCTCATACTGTTCAAATTGATTTTCTTGCAGCATTGACATGCCTGCCTGTTGGATATCGGCAAGACGATCATCAACCGGCAATCGAGGCGGCCTTGAGAAGAATTCAGTGTTGGGTTCGATGGTTAGTTGGTACCAGGATATATGCATGGCGCCAGTATCGATGGCTAGCCTCAGATCATTTTTTGCCTGGGTAATAGTTTGATCGGGTAATCCATGCATAAGATCGATATTAAAATTATCGAACCCTGCTGATTGAGCTGTGGAGATTGCCCTTAGCGCTTGGCTAGAGTCATGAATTCTGCCGAGGCGACTGAGGTGTGAGTCGTCAAAGCTTTGCACTCCTATAGACAGACGATTGATTCCAGCACGATAAAAGTCGGCAAATTTGTTTTGCTCAAAGGTCCCAGGATTGGCTTCTAGGGTAATTTCAATATCTGACTGAAAGCCGATTAAGGCTTCTGCAGCAACTAAAATGGCCTCTATAGCCGACCCAGAAAAAAGACTGGGTGTGCCGCCACCGATAAAGATTGAGTGCAATTTTCTGCCTTGTACCCAAGGCAGATCGGCTTTCAGATCTTCAATGAGGGCATCAACATACTCTTGCTCAGGAATATTATCCTTGGCTACATGAGAGTTGAAATCGCAGTAGGGGCATTTTTTAACGCACCAAGGAATGTGAATATAAAGTGATAATGGCGGTAAGAGGATCACAGGCTCATGTGTTGCAAAAACTGAGCGATGGCTTTGCCCCGATGACTGAGGGTGTG
>CAJJAU010000024.1 GCA_905182275.1 gamma proteobacterium HTCC2207 | reverse complement strand
TGCCTGCCAGTCTCCTTCAGGGGCTAGCTCTGTACTTAAACTTAAGGCTTCTCCACCCAGCACCTTATATTTTGGCACCTGCTGTTGGCCGTCTACCAGCAGATGTCCCTGTTTGATCCACTGCTGTAGTCTGGCCCTTGAAAAGTCAGAGAACAGCTCCGCGGCAACCTGATCGAACCGTCGTCCAATATCAACCGCTGGCACATCTGCCTGTTGTTCAATGCGCTCACCAGTGACGGACTCAACGCCTACATTTTTATTTATTTCATCAATCACTAAACTTATTCCAAATTAGTTGCTCTAATGAGCGCTGACCAAAGCCCTGAACAGCCCTTAAAAACGAAGATTTATTGGTTTAGCCAATTCGCTGTGTTTAAATAGCGCCCAGCCAGACATTTACCTTGGCAGCGCCTTTATCTGAGAATATTACATGAAAAACCTATCGCTAATGTTGTTGATTTTAAGTTTGTCGCTCACCTCGGGATGTTCCTGGATGGGGTTCGGTGATGATGAACCGGTTGAAGAAGAAAGCGCAGGCCTAACAGAAAAAGACTTTTACGAAAAAATACAGTCTAGCCTCAACGCCAGTAACTGGAATGTGGCGATTAGTAATCTGCAGCTTTTAGAATCTCAATTCCCTTTCGGGAAATACGCAGAACAAGGCCAACTAGAACTAATCTATGCGCACTATAAGTCTGGCGATTATGAATCAAGCATTGCGGCATCAGATCGATTTGTTCGTCTGCACCCCCAGCATCCCAATGTCGATTATGCTTTTTATGTTAAAGGCCTGTCGCAAATATCACAAACTGGCGGTTTTTTAGATAGCTTTATTCCCACAGACTCTAGTATGCGAGACATAGGTGAGGCCAGAACCGCCTTTGCTACACTGACTGAATTATTATCAAGATTCCCCACGAGTCCCTACGCCGCAGATGCGCGCAAGCGCTTGGTCAGTTTGCGTAACCAGCTGGCAAGAGCAGAAATTCACGTGGCAAATTACTACTTTTCACGAAGTGCGTATTTAGCCGCGGCTAATCGTGGGCAATATGTGGTGGAGAATTTTCAGCAGTCTCCTGCGGTCCCCGATGGTCTAGCCGTTATGGCGCAAGCCTACTACCTGTTAGAGATGCAAGACCTGGCCGACAATGCGGTTAAAATCTTGGCCGCTAACTATCCTGAGCATCCGTCATTGGATGCAAATGGGATCTTTGATTTTGAAAGAAAGCTCCTAGTGAGTCAAGATTCATGGCTAGATAAAGTATCCTTTGGCGTTTTGAAGCGCGCTAAACCACCCTCGTTCGACAGCCGTATGATCTATGACAAAATGACTCGCGAAGCGGAGTTAAAAGGCAGCACGCAAGACCAGAACAATGAAAAGCGATCTATTTGGAATAAACTAACCTTTGGATTGCTTGGCTAATATTAAGTATTGAACAACCAAAGTGAGTTGCATCGTAAAATGAGCAAGCAAGATATTATCGACGAAATGCGGGTACTTCCCGTTATCGACCCCGACTTTGAAATTACTCGTAGAGTCGCGTTTATCCAGAACCAACTAACCAATGCGGGTGCTAAAACCCTCGTTCTGGGTATTAGTGGCGGCGTGGATTCCTCAACCTGCGGTCGTTTGGCCCAGCTAGCGGTTGACGGCCTCAATCAGCAGCATAATTGCACAGACTACCGGTTTGCTGCGGTACGTCTGCCCTATGGCACACAAAAAGACGAAGATGATGCGCAGGTATCTCTAGCCTTTATCCAACCCAGCCTAAGCCTCACGGTGAATATCAAAGACGGAGTTGACGCTATTAATGCCAGCGTCTGTGCAACGCTTGAAGATAATGGCCTATTACCCAACGCAGACGCAGTTGATTTTGCCAAGGGCAATGTTAAGGCGCGGGCACGCATGGTGTCGCAATATCAAATAGCCGGCATGCTCGGTGGCTTGGTGCTGGGTACCGACCACTCGGCTGAGAACATTACTGGGTTTTACACCAAGTTTGGTGATGGCGCCTGTGACTTGGCACCTCTATTTGGTCTCAGCAAGCGTCAAGTGCGCCTGTTGGCCAAAACCATGGGTGCACCTGAGGCTCTAGTGACCAAAACACCAACAGCAGATTTAGAGTGCTTGAGCCCGCAAAAAGAAGACGAGCAAGTGCTAGGTCTTTCC
This sequence comes from gamma proteobacterium HTCC2207, assembly GCA_905182275.1. Taxonomy (GTDB): domain Bacteria; phylum Pseudomonadota; class Gammaproteobacteria; order Pseudomonadales; family Porticoccaceae; genus HTCC2207. The sequence goes on along the minus strand of CAJJAU010000024.1, from coordinate 450 downwards.
TACGATGATATTGATGACTTCCTTGAGGGTAAGGCAGTCAGTGCTGAGGCGGAACAGCGGTTAATTGCGATTTATACCAAAACGCAACACAAGCGTTTACCTATTGCCACGGTTTATGACTGAATTTTTAGTCAATTTCTAGATAAGAATAGAGCACTTTTTTCTGCCCATTTTCCGTCAGGTCTGAATCTTCAGCGACCTCCGTTATGGGGTTGGCATCGTCTATGCCGCAGGTTGCATCCGGCGGTGAGCCTACAGTAGTCGAGGTGGTTTCATCACCCCGATACTTAAGGCCTTTTACTGCCATTGCCGTTGCCCCAGAGATTGGGTCGGTCGTTGTAACACGAATTTCCACGTGTGAGTAATAGTCCCCGCCGACTAAAGGGCCCGCATCGGCGGCCTCGTCAAATTCAGCTTGGGTAACATTATTTTCTATGATATTTGAGGGCC
>CAJJAU010000023.1 GCA_905182275.1 gamma proteobacterium HTCC2207 | reverse complement strand
AATGGTGCACCCGGAGGGATTCGAACCCCCGACCAAGTGGTTCGAAGCCACCTACTCTATCCAGCTGAGCTACGGGTGCACAGCAGGGGGGACGCAGTTTAACGTATCTGAAACTAATATCTAGTTTAAAACCGTTTATCGCTCCAAATATTGAAGCTTGTTTTCAACACCATTCCACTCATCGGCATCCGGGGGAGATTCTTTTTCCTCGGTGATGTTTGGCCAAATCTCCGCAAGCTCGCTATTAAGAGCTGCAAACATCTCTTGACCCTTGGGAACCTCATCTTCCGCGAAAATTGCATCCACTGGGCACTCCGGCTCGCACAGAGCACAATCGATACACTCATCAGGGTGAATAACTAAAAAATTAGGGCCTTCGTAAAAGCAATCGACAGGGCAAACCTCAACACAATCGGTGTGTTTGCACTTGATGCAATTGTCGCCAACGATAAAAGTCATTCGATGCTTCTCTTTAAAAAATGTTGATGGTTTATCTGCGCGGCAGTATACCAGTATGCTTTGACTTATTGCCGCCAATGTCGACCCATGTGTGGCGACTAACCGATTATTCTTGTGTACGTTACTGCAAACTTTTCAGCTCATAAATGAGATCAAGCGCCTGTTTAGGTGACAGCTCATCAGGCCGCATATCATCTAGGCGTTTTTGAAGCGCTGAGCTAATAGGTGTTAACAGTAGTTCGCTCTGACTAGGCACCGAATCACTAATAGCGTTGTTGCCTAAGTTGACCGCTGACTGAGTACCCGTTTCTAACACGGCTAGTTCGGCTCGTGCGAGTGCGAGCACAGGACTCGGTATGCCAGCGAGTTTCGCTACTTGAATTCCGTAACTCTGGCTGGCAGCGCCATCCTGCACGCTGTGCATAAAAATAATACTGTCTTTATATTCTGTTGCATCCAAGTGCACATTAACTGCGCCATCAACTTTGTCGGGTAGAGATGTCAATTCAAAGTAATGGGTTGCAAACAGAGTAAAGGCCTTGACGGTTTTGGCAAGATAAAAAGCACAGGCCCACGCTAAAGATAGCCCGTCAAATGTGCTTGTCCCTCGACCAACCTCATCCATAAGAACCAGGCTTCGATCGGTGGCATTGTGAAGAATATTGGCTGTTTCGGTCATCTCAACCATGAATGTGGATCGGCCCCCAGCGAGGTCATCCGACGATCCTATGCGAGTATAGAGCCTGTCAGTTAAACCAATACTAGCGGAAGTTGCTGGCACAAAGCTGCCTATCTGAGCGAGCAGAACAATAAGTGCGGCTTGACGCATATAAGTCGATTTTCCGCCCATATTTGGACCAGTAATAATCAGCATTTTTCGATCAGCATTCATAACCAGATGATTGGCGACAAAGGGCTCACTGGACACCTGCTCGACTACCGGGTGGCGGCCACCTTGAATATCTATGCCGGGTTTAAGATGCAACGATGGCTGACAGAAGTTAAGGCTGTAGGCACGTTCCGCCAAGGTGGCCAATACATCAATTTCGGCAATGGCCGCAGCGCAAATTTGAAGGATAGAAAGATCTTCATTGAGAGTTTCAAGCAGTTGCTCATAAAGATACTTTTCACGAGCTAAGGCACGACTTTTTGCACTTAACGCCTTATCTTCAAAGGTTTTTAATTCGGGAGTGATAAAGCGCTCGGCATTTTTGAGAGTCTGACGACGGATATACTCCACGGGGGCTTTATCACTCTGCCCGCGAGAAATTTCGATATAGTAGCCATGTACGCGGTTGTAGCCAACTTTGAGCGTAGATATTCCAGTCGTAGCCTTTTCTCGTTCTTCCATAGCCAGTAAAAACTCACCGGCATTGGTGTTGAGCGCGCGCAACTCGTCGAGTTCCTCATCATACCCATCGGCGATCACGCCTCCATCACGAATGACCATTGGTGGGTTTTCTTTGACTGATTGACTGAGTAGGTCTACCAAATGAGGTAGTGGCTTAGCCTTTTCGGCGAGTGCCTTTAAATGCTCCAACTGACAATGACTGAGCTCTGAGGCGATTTTGGGTAGTGCCGCTAAAGAAGTATGTAGGCGAGTTAAATCGCGAGGTCGCGCAGAGCGCAGAGCCACTCTCGTGAGAATGCGCTCCATATCGCCGATTTTTTTTAGATGCTCATGCAGGTTTTCATGTAAAAAGTTGTCTTGAAACTCGGCAATGCTGTGCTGCCTGTTTTCTAAAGCGCTGAGATCTTGTAGTGGTCGATTGAGCCAACGGCGCAAAAGACGACTGGCCATAGTCGTCGCTGTGGTATCCAGAACCTGAAACAAGGTGTTTTCGGAGCCGCCAGATAAGTTTGTATCAAGTTCAAGGTTTCTTCTGCTCGAAGGATCCAGTATAACGGCATGGTCACGATTCTCAGCAGTGATAGCACGGATATGGGGCAAATTACTGCGTTGAGTGTCTCGCGCATATTGCAAGAGACAACCAGCAGCACCGATGCCAAGGGTCATATGACCACAGCCAAAGCCGGTGAGGTCATGAGTCGCAAAATGTTTGTTGAGCAGCCTCTGCGCGGCATCTAAATCGAATTCCCAAGGGCCACGCCGGCGCAGGCCGACACGGTTTTCCAAGAAATCCAAACCGCTTAAATCTTCAGATATTAAAATTTCAACGGGATTTAAGCGTTGGAGTTCACTGTGCAGTTCTTCCTGGCTACTGACTTCCATTAATTGAAACTGTCCGCTACTCATATCTAAGGTGGCAATGCCAAATTCATCACCGACACGATTGAGTGCGGCTAATAGACTGTCACTGCGGTCATCTAGAAGCGCTTCATCAGTCAATGTTCCCGGAGTGAGAACTCTCATAACTTTTCGGTCTACGGGCCCTTTGCTGGTCTCTGGGTCTCCAACTTGTTCACAAATAGCAACCGAGATGCCTTGCTTAACCAGCTTGGCTAAATAACCCTCTGCCGCATGGTAGGGAACCCCGCACATGGGTATGGGATTGCCGTTAGCTTTACCTCGGGCGGTGAGCGTGATGTCCAGCAACTGGCTTGCCTTTTTTGCATCATCAAAAAATAATTCGTAAAAGTCACCCATTCGGTAGAAGACTATGTCATTTGGGTGTTCAGCTTTGATGCGCAAATATTGTTGCATCATAGGTGTATGTTCAGGTTTGGGCGGGTTAGTCATAGGTAGATCTAAAGTCGAAGTCAATTATGCAATCTTAGGAACCATGATTATGCCATAGTTAAAGCCAAAGTCAGTGTTTGAGATAGGCGTATTTGCTATTAGGTTGTAGAATGCCGGCCTAACCGGAGTTGGTTTAAAGCATAAAAAGGAACAGTTAATGAGTCAATGTCATATTGGGTTTGTCGGTCTTGGTGTTATGGGCCAAAATCTTGCTTTAAATGTCGAATCTAAAGGTTTTTCTGTGGCGGTCAATGACCGTGTTCAGGCGAAGATGGACCGTTTTATTGCCAAGCATTCGGCGAAAAGCCTGACGTCAGCGCAGTCTCTAGAGGAGCTCGTAGATCAGCTAAAAAAACCAAGATTGATTCAATTAATGGTCCCTGCAGGGGATCCAGTAGATGAGATTATTGAGTATCTGGTGCCTCTATTGGATAAAGGAGACCTTATTGTTGATGGCGGTAACACGCTCTATACGGATACCGCTAGACGAGAGCAGTATCTGGCCAGTAAAGGCCTACGTTTTATTGGTGCTGGAATCTCTGGAGGCGAGGAGGGAGCCTTAAAAGGACCCTCAATAATGCCGAGTGGCGACCCAGACAGTTGGCAGTTGATTCAACCAATCTTTGAAGCAATAGCAGCAAGAGTGGATGGAGAGCCTTGCGTAACTCATATAGGGTTGGGCGGCTCTGGTCATTTTGTCAAAATGGTTCACAACGGTATTGAGTATGGCGACATGCAGCTTATTTGTGAGGCCTACCATATTTTTAAAGCGGCAGGTTTCACTAATGCCGAGTTGGCAGATATCTTTGATGATTGGAACAAGGGTGATCTAGAGTCATATTTAATAGAGATCACTGCCAATATCTTTAGACAGCACGATTCAATCACGGGGCAAGATTTAGTTGACGTTATTCTTGATCGGGCAGGCCAGAAGGGCACCGGTCGATGGACTGCCATAGTCGCCGTTGAGCAAGCAATACCACTGTCAGCTATCGCAGGCTCCGTCGAGGCAAGGATACTATCTTCCATGTTAGATAAGCGAGCAATGGCCTCCGAGACGCTCGCTGGGCCTGATGGTTGGCACCTTGAACTTAAGCCTGAAGATAAGACCGTATTGATAAAGCAGGTTCACAATGCGCTATATGCCTCTAAAGTTGTTTCCTATGCTCAGGGACTTGACCTTATTGCAGCTGTTGGGGCAACGAACGAATGGAATCTGGACCTTGCCGGCATTGCTCGAATTTGGCGTGGTGGGTGTATTATCAGAGCAAAGTTTTTGGACCACATTAGCCAAGCTTATATCGCTGATCCATCGCTTATAAATCTTATGCTGGCTCCCTTTTTTACTGCCGCACTAAACCGTTCTCAACAAGACTGGCGGGAAACTGTTGCGCTGGCGGTTAAGGGTGGCATTCCAGTGCCATCTGTTAGCGGTGCACTCAGTTATTATGACGCCTATCGTTCAGCTCGATTGCCAGCTAATTTACTGCAGGCACAGCGTGATTTTTTTGGTGCTCATACCTATGAAAGAACGGATGCCCCTAGAGGGCAATTTTTCCATACTGATGATTGGCCTGCTTTAC
>CAJJAU010000022.1 GCA_905182275.1 gamma proteobacterium HTCC2207 | reverse complement strand
AGGTTCACCACAATGCCCTACTGCTAGTGTTGATTATTTTTGCCTGGACGCCACCGCATTTTTGGGCCTTAGCCGTGCATAGAAAGGATGAGTATGCCAAAGCTAAAATACCGATGCTGCCGGTCACTCATGGCGAATATTACACAAAAATCAATATTTTACTCTATACCTTGCTCCTCATTGTCGTGACGACTATGCCGTATCTCACAGGAATGTTCGGATGGCTATATTTGGTAAGCTCATTGTTATTGGGGCTGGGGTTTTTGTATTGGGCGGTGGTTATGTTGCGCAGTAAAGGTGGTAATTCGGGAATGAAAACCTTCCAGTACTCTATAGTTTATTTAATGGTGCTGTTTGCTGTCATGCTGGTCGATCACTACTTTATTACCACAGTCACGTATATTCCCTCAGCTTAAAGGACTCAACCATGAACGATACTCAACAAGCGGGAATTCGACGAACAGTCATAATTATTGTGTGCATTATTATGCTGGTGATCGGGGCTTTTGTATGGACGATGAACCAGCCGGTGATCATGAATGACCAGCAATTGCGTGTTAATGGCGCGATTGTGCTCAATACCCCGCGAATATTCAGCGACTTTGACCTGGTCGACCACCGTGGCGACGCGTTTACCAAAGCGCGTCTGACCGACAAGTGGAGCATGATTTTTTTCGGTTTCACTAACTGCCCTGACGTTTGTCCTACGACGTTAGCAACTTTAAATGACACCTATAGTAAGTTAAAGGACGCGGAAAAAGAGAACCTGCAGATCGTTATGATAACGTTGGATGCAGAGCGGGATTCAGTAGCAAAGCTTGCCGAATATATGCCGTACTTCAATGCTGATTTTATCGGCGTTACCGGAAATAAGCATCTTATTCGACGCTTAACCGCAGAGATTAATGTTGCTTATAACAAGGTTCCACTAGAGGGTGAAGACTACACCGTGGATCACAGTACCCAGATTGTGTTGGTTAATCCAAAAGGCGATTACCATGGCTTTTTCAAAGCACCACACTCCGAAATTATGTTGCGTCAGACCTGGCGTTCTATCTACGCAGTATTCAACTAAGCTGTCGGCGGTAAGCCAGCGACAAACAAAATAGAAGGCTGGCACTGATGACTACGGAGGGACCTGCAGGGGTATCCAGATTCCACGACATCGCGAGACCCATCACCACTGTGAGCATAGCGATAAGGCTTGCGGCTATGGCCATTTGCTCGGGGGTGTGACTGACGCGGCGAGCAGTGGCGGCGGGGATAATCAATAAGGCGGTAATTAACAATACGCCGACTACCTTCATGGCAAGGGCAATCACTAACGCAGTGATCAGCATTAATGCGGTCCTTACCAGAGTCACATTTGTGCCCTCGACGGCAGCCAGTTCAGGATCCACGGTAATATTGATGAGTTGCTTCCACAGTAATCCTAGTAGAGCCATGACCGCTGCGGCCACCGTGTAAATCATCCAAAGATCACTTTTTGTTACCGCTAATAGGTCGCCAAAAAGTAGCGACATTAGATCTACACGGACGTCAGGCAGCAAGGAGATAACCACCAATCCTGCGGCGAGGGCCGAGTGCGATAAAATGCCCAGTAGTGTGTCTAGCGCCAGAAAACCCCGTTGCTCAAGAAATACTAAACCTATTGCCATCGTCAAAGGGATAGCGATGATGGTGATATTCAAATTAATATCCAGTAGTACACCAAGAGACACGCCAAGTAGGGCGCTATGGGCCAAAGTGTCGCCAAAATAGGCCATCCGACGCCAGACGACAAAGCAGCCCAAAGGGCCCGCAACTAGAGCAACACCAAGACCAGCAAGTAAGGCGTACAATAAGAAATCAGTCATGATGGCAGTCAGCTCCGTGCGTATGGGTAGTTTCGTCTAACACTTCGCCATGCAGGTTGTGATCATGATCATGGTGGTGGGAATAAACCGCGGTGGTTTGCCCAAAAATATCTATAAACGCTGGGTCTTGAGTTACCTGTTCCGGATGACCCTGGCAGCAGATATGTCGATTCAGACAAATGACTTGGTCGGTAGCTGACATTACCAAATGCAGGTCATGGGATACCATTAGTACCGCGCAATTAAGGCTCGTTGCCAGGCTATTAATCATTTTATAGAGCTCATTTTGGCCATTTACATCAACCCCCTGCACAGGCTCATCCAATACCAAAAGATTGGGCTTGCGCAAAATAGCTCTAGCAAGTAAGGCTCGTTGCAACTCACCACCCGACAGGTTTTGTATTGGGGTTTTAGCCAAATGGCCAATGCTCATAGATTCAAGAGCATCATGACAGGCTTGCTGTGATGCATTGGCCAGCTGCAAAAAGCGAACTGTTGAAATGGGCAGGGTCGGGTCAATAGTCACTTTCTGTGGCATATAACCAATACGAATTGCAGAGCTGGCTACTCTTGAGCCTGAGTCTGGTTTGATTAGGCCGAGAATAATTTTAGCCAAGGTTGATTTTCCGGCGCCATTTGGACCAATCAATGTGGTAATTTCGCCCTGATGAAGACTCAAAGAAACGTCCTCTATGACGGATTTGCCGGCAAAGGCCTTGTGAATACTCTCCAATTTTAGCAGCAGCTTAGACATGGCTGGATTCCTCATTGCCGATATTATCCAAAACGCACTGAGGGCAGCGGCCAAAAAGCTCGACACTTTGTGACTGCAAAACAAAGTTAGCTTTATTGCTAGCGGCCTGCAGTACTTCGTTAAGTGCTGCATCAGCCATTTCGGCGGCGCTGCCGCACTCATTACAAATCATAAAAAGATTGCTGTGATGACTGCTAGGGAAAGGGCAACCTATATAGGCATTCAGCGAGGGGAGTCTGTGTATCAGGCTAAGGTCCAAAAGAAACTCAATTGCCCGATAAACTGTTGGCGGAGCAATAGGCTTGGCCATTAATTTTGATAGTTGATCTTGAATTTGATAAGCGCCCAAGGGTCGATGACTCTGCCACAATAGTGTTAAGACCGCTTCACGAGTTACGGTAAGCTTAACGTTTTTCTCGTGGCAAAGACCTTTGGCGCGCGTTAATGCAGCATTAATACAGCGATCATGGTCGTGTGGCTGGTGAACTAGGCGAGAGTTTGACAGCATAATGACACTTTTCAGTGAATGTTATGTTATAATATAACATAAATATTGATTTATCCATGTGTTTTCGGCGGAGAGCTTCTATAAAAAAGTTATTTTGTAATGCTATTGGGGTTATGGTGCTGTGGTTGCCTCTGCTCTCTAATGCAGTCAGTACTGAGGACGCATCTGTAAGCATTCAAACTAATGTTATGCCTGAACTATTGGTTATCACCAGTATAAAACCGCTGGCTTTGATTGCCCAAGCAGCGCTCGGTAACAGTATGAACGTTGAGTTTTTACAATCTGCGAACCAATCGGCTCATGATTTAACACTTAGCGCGTCGGCTCTTGATAAAATTCATCGCGCTAGTTTGATTGTGTTGGTCGGCGATCAGTTCGAACCACGTGTCGCTAAGGTTGTCGAAGGTATTCCTGGAAAAGCGCTTTTACAGGTCCTGGACTTGCCTATCTTTGGCGGCGGAGTCGATGTGCATGAGGGCATGCACCAGCAAACAGTGGATCCTCATGTGTGGTTAAACCCATACAGCGCTAACGTCATTGGACATGCAATACAGTCGGCATTTGGCGTTTCTCAAAGAGATATTATTAGCGACAGCCAAATTGAAGCACTCAAAAAAAACCTCGAGCCAGTAGGCACACTTGACTATATTTCCCATCATGCCGTACTTGGTCATTTTGCCAAGGCGTTTAACGTGTCTGCGGGGATGCCCATACGGGACAGTAATGGGGGGCATAAGGGGGCCAGAAGTCAGTTTTTACTGCGCAAAGCTGCCTATAATGGCGGTGCGCAATGTGTTTTTGTTGAACCGCAATATGCTGACAAGGATGCCCTAGTCATCGCCGGGGAGTTAAATTTGCCGCTGCGGACAATTGACCCACAAGGCATTGATGCACCTTTAACTGAAAATGGCTACGCTCAATTTATTCAAACATTGGTTGTTCAATTTCAAGCCTGCTTCGCCTAAATACTGTATTCTTGACTTAAATAACAGCGGCGAAAATAGGTAGATCATGACTGAAAAAACACCACTTATCTTGGTTGATGGATCCTCATACCTTTATCGTGCTTTTCATGCGCTGCCGCCACTGACCAATAGCAAGGGCCTTCCCACGGGAGCGGTTAAAGGCGTCATTAATATGATGCGCCGGTTGCAGAAGGACTATCCCGACAGCACCTTGGTAGTGGTGTTTGATGCCAAGGGTAAAACGTTCAGGGATGACATGTATAGTGAATACAAGGCCAATCGTCCTCCCATGCCTGACGATCTGCGACTACAAATTGAACCCATCCATAATATTATTCAAGCCATGGGCCTGCCAATGCTCATTATTGACGGAGTTGAGGCGGACGACGTCATTGGTACGCTGGCAATTCAGGCGACTGCCATTGCACAGCCAGTTGTCGTGTCAACGGGCGATAAAGATATAGCTCAGCTAGTCAATCAATACATTACATTAGTTAATACTATGACCAACACTGTGCTAGACCGAGCTGGGGTTATAGAAAAGTTTGGGGTTCCACCTGAGCTAATCATCGACTTTTTAGCGTTGCTGGGGGACAAATCAGACAACATCCCTGGGGTGCCGGGCGTCGGAGAAAAAACCGCTCTTGGTCTGTTGCAGGGCATTGGTGGTTTAGATGCTATTTATCAGCGCCTGGAAGACGTCGCCGGATTGGAGTTTCGAGGGGCTAAAAATATGGCACCAAAACTGAAGGAACACAAAGAGCTTGCTTACCTCTCCTACCAGCTGGCAACGATTAAAACCGATGTTGAAATGCCTCAGGATATTAGCCAGCTACATAACCAGGCACCTGACCAAGCTCGTCTTGCAGAGCTTTTCGCAGAACTAGAATTTAAGTCCTGGGTGAATGAGCTATCAAACACAGAGCATCAAGAAAATACTACCAGCGGGGGCAGAATAGTTGATACAGCAGCAGCAGAGGTTGTGGCAATTCCCGTTAAAGCCAACATTATTAAAGATTACCAGACGGTACTTACCGAAGCGCACCTCAAAGAGTGGGTAGTGAAAATTAAAGCGGCAGAATTAATTGCTGTAGATACTGAAACCACCAGTTTAGATTATATGGTAGCCGACTTAGTTGGTATTTCTATAGCGGTTGAGGCCGGCCAGGCTGCCTATATCCCCTTTGGCCATGATTATCTTGGTGTCCCAGAGCAATTATCTAGAGAGCTTGTTTTAGCTGCACTTAAACCATTGTTAGAGGACTCAATGATTAAAAAAGTGGGCCAAAATCTTAAATATGACATGAGTGTTTTTGCGCAGCACGGCGTCAATCTTCAGGGGATTGAGTTTGATACCATGCTTGAATCCTATGTCCTAGATTCTGTCGCCACACGTCATGACATGGACAGCTTGGCAGAGAAATATCTCGGTGAGGAGACCATTAAGTTTAGCGATGTGGCTGGTAAAGGCGTAGGACAGTTAACTTTTAACCAGGTTGCTCTGGAGGAGGCTGGACCCTATGCTGCAGAGGACGCAGATATTACCTTGCGCCTGCATCAAGCATTATGGCCCCAGGTGTCGGCACAATCAGCGTTGGCGAAAGTGTTTACTGATATTGAATTACCGCTGGTACCGGTTTTGTCTCGCATTGAGAGAGCCGGCGCTTTAGTCGACGACACTCTGTTATTTCAGCAGAGCCAAGAGTTGGCATTGCGGATTGCCGAATTAGAGAGAGAAGCCTGGGATCTCGCAGGGCAGGAGTTTAATCTTGCATCACCCAAACAGCTCGGCGAGATTCTTTTCACTAAATTAGAGATTCCGGTGTTAAAGAAAACAGCCAAGGGGGCCCCCTCGACAAAAGAAGAGGTTCTCCAGGAGCTGGCGCTGGATTATCCCTTACCAAAAGTATTAATTGAGCATCGTGGTTTAGCCAAACTTAAGTCTACTTACACCGATAAACTACCGGTTATGATTAACCGCGCGACGAAAAGAATCCACACCTCTTACAATCAATCCGGCACAGCCACAGGCAGGCTGTCTTCGTCAGATCCAAACTTACAGAATATTCCAGTACGCAATGCAGAGGGTAGAAGAGTTCGTCAGGCATTTATTCCTGCCAAGGGTAGCAAGATGGTAGCTGCGGACTACTCGCAAATTGAGTTGCGAATTATGGCTCATCTCTCTGAGGACCCAAGTTTGTTAGCCGCTTTTGCGGCCGGGCAAGACATTCACCGGGCTACTGCGGCAGAGGTATTTTCCACACATCCTGATGAGGTGACTGTTGACCAGCGACGTAGCGCCAAGGCCATTAATTTTGGGTTAATTTATGGTATGTCGGCCTTCGGGTTGGCGAAACAATTAAATATTGGCCGTAAACAGGCGGCGGAATATATTGATACTTACTTTGATCGCTACCCGGGCGTTCTTAATTACATGAACAGCGTTCGTAGCAGAGCGGCAGAGGCTGGTTATGTTGAGACCTTCTTTGGCCGCCGCCTGTATCTCCCTGAGATAAATTCGCGCAACGGTATGCGGCGGCAAGCCGCAGAGCGCACAGCGATCAATGCGCCAATGCAAGGCACAGCTGCTGATATTATCAAGTTAGCAATGATTTCGGTCGATGATTGGCTGCAAAATAGCGGCTTGCGCAGTGTCATGATCATGCAAGTTCATGATGAGCTTGTTTTGGAGGTGCCTATGGATGAACTTCAGATTGTTTCTGAGGGGCTGAAGCAGAGAATGGAAAGTGCAGCAAGTCTCAAGGTCCCGCTGCTGGTGGATGTGGGTGTAGGCGACAACTGGGATCAAGCGCATTAATTAAATGTCCAAGCTTGATCGAATGAACGGAACTTTTTAGCCACAGGCGGTCCAAGAATAGGCAAGTGATGATTGCATATAATCTCCCCCGAGATAGAGCTGTAAATGTTAAGTTTGACGTAGTACTGAAAACCCCAACGCTGTAAAGCGCTAGGGTTTTTTTTGGCGTATAGCGCCACCTTTAAGTAGATTACTTAAGATTTACTCAAGTCAGTAGAAAGCCAGTGGTTAAGTTGAGCTTCGAGTTCGGGTAACCCTTGTTTTTTGAGTGATGAAAAGGTTTGTACTGTTAAGAGTGTCACGCCAGGGTCCATCTCGCGAAGAAAGTTGTCGACCTTCAGCAGGGTGCTTTGGGCAGGACCTCGTTTGAGCTTGTCTGATTTGGTTAATAAAATATGTACGGGCAGCCCAGCTTCGGCGGCCCAGTTAAGCATCTGCTGGTCATAATCCTGCAACGGGTGGCGAATATCCATGAGTAAGATCAGTCCACCTAAACTCTTTCGCTGTTGTAGGTATTCAGCAAGGTGTCGATTCCACTGGGCTTTCATAGCGAGAGGGACCTTGGCATATCCGTAACCGGGCAGATCTACTAATCTCTTTCCATCACTTAATGTAAAGAAATTGATCATTTGAGTGCGGCCGGGCGTTTTACTGGTCCTCGCGAGGCTTTTATTTCTGGTAAGGGTATTAATAGCGCTGGATTTCCCTGCATTGGAGCGTCCCGCGAAGGCAACTTCGCACCCCGAATCTTCAGGGCACTCCTTTAATGAGGGCGCGCTGGTAGCGAACTCGGCAGATTGAAATTTGATTACGGGTATATCCATAGGAAAATCGACGCTACTTACTTAAGAATCTGAAACTATTGGTATATAATGCACGGCCTTAGCGTATAAGGCTATTAGTCGCGACGATTAACCAATGTCGAAAGATCATTCTACCGGATTGTGAGAGCAAGAATAACCATGAAAAGAAATATTTTATCCATTGTATGCCTGTTTTCAATACTGTTTGTGAGTAACGCTTTGGCCGCAGGAGATGCTGCTGTCGGAAAAACTAAGGTTATGATATGCGCGGGATGCCATGGAGCTGACGGCAATAGTATGGTTCCATCATTCCCCAAACTCGCGGGCTTAGGTGAAAAATATATCACTGAACAGCTGCGACAGATTAAGTCTGGTGAGCGTGAGATTATGGAGATGATGGGTATTCTTAATCTTTCATCTGATCAAGATTTACAAGATATGGCGGCGTACTATGATTCTCAGAAGCGCAGTATTGCGGGCGCTAAAGAGATAGAGCTGATCGGTATTTCTGACCCACAGCAAGCCATAGATTATGGCGAGAATGTTTATCGCGGCGGCAACATGAAGACCGGAGTGGCGGCGTGTACCGGATGTCATTCCCCCTCAGGTAATGGCAACGGACCCGCTGGATATCCTGGACTTGGCGGCCAGCACGCAACCTATATTGAGAAGCAATTGCTTGCTTACCGACGTGGAGAGCGCATGAGTGGTAACAATGCCACAATTATGCAAGGCGTTGCTGCCAATTTGAGTGACAAAGAAATTACAGCGGTGGCCAACTACATATCAGGCCTAAACTAGGAGCGCTTGCTTCGACAGTAATTACAGGAGAACAGAATGTTTGCGTGGTTTAAAAAGATAATATTTTTGGCGTTAGTCTCGTCTATGGCAATGTGCCAAGCTCAGACCGAAGAGTATCAAGCCGGCGTTGATTATGAAGTATTGCCCCAGGCAATTCGAACCGCCAATCCGTCTAAAATTGAAGTTAATGAAGTATTCCATTATCTGTGTATTCATTGTTATAACTTTGAAGCCACTGTAAGCCCATGGGCCGAGAAATTACCCGATGATGTAGACTTTCAGCATACCCCCGCTGTTTGGAATTCTGCCTTAGAGCCGTTTGCTAGAGCTTACTATAGCGCGAAAGCGTTAAAGGTTTTAGATCAAACTCATGTGGCTTTATTTGAAACTATTCATGTTAAAAAGCAGCGTCTTCAGTCGCAGCAAGATCTAGCAGAGTTTTTTGTTGGCCAAGGTGTTGATGGCGATCGATTTAATAAAATTTATAGTTCTTTTGGTGTTACTAGTCAGGTTAGCCAGGCAAAGGCGCGAGCCAAAGGCTATCGAACCCAGGGTACGCCAGAGATAATTGTTAATGGAAAATATAGAGTCACTACACGCTTATCGAAAAACTTTGACGGCATGTTGCGAGTGGCCAGCTTTTTGATTGAGAAAGAGCGTCGCGCTGGACAATAGACTCCCGGTTGCGGCAGCAAAAAAAATACGCGGGACCCACCGCGTATTTTTTTGTCTTCAACAAATCTACAACTAGTGGTTATAACGTGTGAGCATGGCGTTATGGCGAAAAAAACTTTCCACAGAGCGACCTAGATAGTAGAGTAAGCGACCTTTTTCTGAAACACTCCACATTTAATTTAATTTGATTATGGGAAGCATTGTGAAACCAAGTCTGAAACCGACTAATCCGAACTTTTCTTCGGGGCCCTGTTCAAAGCGCCCTGGATACAGTGTTGATAACCTAGATGTCTCTACACTTGGGCGCTCGCACAGATCGTCGGTTGGTAAAAAGGCACTGGGTCGGGCCTGTGCGGATACCGCTGAGATTCTCGGGCTGCCTGAAGGATACCGCGTTGGCGTGGTTCCGGCATCGGATACCGGCGCCGTTGAAATGATTATGTGGTCAGTATTGGGCGCTCGACCGGTTGATGTGTGTGCATGGGAGTCATTTGGTAGTGGCTGGTTAACAGACGTGACCAAACAGCTAAAGCTCAACAATGTAACTACACATGTGGCGGACTACGGATTACTGCCCGATTTGACTCAAACTAATCCCGATCATGATATTGTTTTTACGTGGAACGGGACTACCTCAGGGGTCAAGGTTCCAAATGCAGATTGGATCAGTGATGACCGCAAAGGTCTGACAATCTGTGATGCTACCTCGGCGGTTTTTGCGATGCAGTTGCCATGGGAAAAGCTAGATGTGGTGACCTATAGCTGGCAAAAAGTACTTGGCGGCGAAGGTGCTCACGGTATGTTGATTTTGAGTCCAAGAGCGGTTGAACGATTGGAAAGTTACACGCCTGCTTGGCCCATGCCGAAGATTTTTAGGCTCACTAAAGGGGGCAAGTTAATTGAGGGCATCTTCCGCGGAGAGACCATTAATACGCCATCGATGCTATGTGTCGCCGATTACCTCGACGGCTTAGACTGGATTCGTTCAATTGGTGGGTTGCAGAGTGCGATTGCCAAGTCTGAGAATAATTTATCGGTAATCCAAAAGTTTGTTGATGAACGCCATTGGGTTCACTTCTTAGCGCAAGATTCCAATCAAATATCTAACACGAGTGTTTGCCTTACTCTCGACCTAGAGCCAGATCAGGTTAAACAAATGATCAAATTGTTAGACTCAGAGGCGGTAGCCTTCGACATAGGTGCCTATCGCGATGCGCCTGCAGGATTGAGAATTTGGTGCGGAGCCACTATTGAAATGTCCGATCTGGAGGCATTAATGCCTTGGTTAGATTGGGCTTATGATCACGTAAGCCGGTAGTAAGAAGCTTTTAATAACATTAGGTTAGACCAGAGAGTTGAGATAAAACTATGCACAACGTTCGTACTTATAATGCCATTTCTGCCAAGGGGCTGGACAGATTTTCAGCCGAAAAATATGTAGTTAGCGAAGACTGTGTGACACCTGAAGCCTTCATTTTACGTAGTCAGAAGCTGCACACAGAGATTGTTCCGGACAGTTTGTTGGCGGTTGCCCGAGCAGGTGCTGGTGTTAATAACATTCCAGTATCGGACTACACTGAGCAGGGAATTGTTGTTTTTAATACTCCCGGCGCCAATGCGAATGCTGTCAAAGAGCTCATTGTAGCGGGACTATTGTTAGGCTCTCGAGATATTTATGGTGGTATGAGCTATGTGCAAGAGCTTGGGCACATTGACGATGCTGCTGAAATGGGTAAGCTCTTAGAAAAAGAAAAAAAGCGTTTTGCTGGTACTGAAATTGTTGGCAAGACCTTGGGTGTGGTTGGTTTGGGTGCTATTGGATCGATTATCGCCAACCTCGCGTTAGATTTGGGTATGAATGTAATCGGCTATGATCCTGCGATCTCAGTCGAGGCAGCATGGCAGCTTTCGAGCCGAGTTGAGCGCATGGAAAGCATAGAAAAGCTACTTGCTAACGCTGACTTTGTCACTCTGCATGTACCAGCGATTCCTGCAACCAAGCACTTGATCAATACTAAAACCCTTAGTGAAATGAAAAGTACGGCCAAAATTCTAAACTTTGCTCGCGAAGAAATTGTCAGTACCGATGACATGGTCAACGCTTTAGATAAAGGAGTGATAGCTGGATATATTAGCGACTTTCCTGCTCCAGCGCTGTTGGGTCGAAAAGATGTGATACTGATGCCGCATATTGGCGCAAGCACTGAAGAAGCAGAAGAAAACTGTGCGGTAATGGCCGCGGATCAACTCAAAGATTTTCTTGAGAATGGTAATATTCACAATTCAGTCAATTATCCGCCCACCAAAATGAGCCGTAATGGTGGTAGCCGAATTACATTCTGCAACAGTAATGTACCCAAGGTTTTAGGCCAAGTGTTATCGCTCCTGGCGGATGCCAACCTCAACGTGGTCGATATGGTGAATAAAAGCCGCGGTGAAATTGCCTACAATATTATTGATCTTGAGGGTGAGGTTGACGAAGCCGTTAGAGAGAGGGTCGCTAATGTTGATGGTGTTATGCGAGTCCGCCTAATATAGGCAGACAGGTTTAGTCGAACAATTTGGTGCGCACGGTGTTTCGATATGCACGTGGGCTGTTTCCAGCCCACTGACGGAAACGCGATGAGAACCAGCTAGCCTCGTGATAACCACTGTAACTGGCAACGTCAACAATGGGTAAGTCGGTGTTTTTTAACAGGTCACAGGCAAAGCTCATGCGCGTATCCGTCAGATAGGTATTTGGTGTGCTACCGACGGCGGTCTTAAAGCGGCGATTGAATGTTCGAGTGGTCATGCCGAACTGTTTGGCCACACTGGAGATAGTCAGCGCTTTGTTCAAATTATCTTGGATCCATACCTGACTCTGTGCGATTGCCTCGTCACTATGTGCTCTATCTTTGAGCGCATTTAAATTGGCCGGATCGGAAATATTACGAATTTCATGAAAGAAGTTTCTCTGCGCTTGTCGCGAAATTATACGACCAAAGTGCCTTTCCACCTGATGCATCATCAATTCGGCCATAGCATTGATACTGGCGGCACAATAAAGATTACCTGCTTGGGTGGTAAAATTTTGACGATCTAAATTAATGGCAGGGTAACTTCGTTGTAGAGCATCGAAGTAGTGCCAGTGGGTGGTGGCTAATTTACCGTCTAAAAGCCCAGCCTCGGCCAGAAAACATACCCCAGTACCAACCGCAGTGATTGTGCAATTAGACTGATATTGCTGTCTTAGCCAGGGGCCATACTGATAGTGCTTGAGAACGGCTGGACGAGGGTTTCTCCACAGCGCTGGAATATGTATCAGGTCGCTTTGAAAGCAATCGTTAATATTGTGGGTTGGTGAAAGCTCGAATCCTGAGGATGTCTGTACTGGCAAGCCATCGGCACTGACACGACGAATTTCCACGTCTTGTAAAGGCGCCCTGTTCGCCGCCGCCAAGGCTTGCGCAAAGTTAAAAATCTCGGCGGCGAGGGTGCTGCTAGATACGAGCATATTATCGCAAAGAAGCAGAGTCAGATTAAACGCCATAGAAACGCATATTTATCATTAAATGGCTACTATCTTAAAGCTAATGGCTAATAAATTAAAGATTAGTAGTAATATAACTTTTAGACTTCCAATATGAAATTAATAAGAGATATGTCTATGCCTCATGTACTACCAGTCATCGTAGGTTTCGGAGGGTTTAACGCCGCTGGCCGAAGCTCGTCTCACCAAGCGTTTCGTCGTATGGTGCTCGAGTCTCTGCCGCCTAGCGAACAGCACAGCACCATTGCAAGTTTAGCGTGCCTGATGGGTCTGGTTCGTGCGGAGGGTGAGAGCTATATCGATACTCAGGGGGCTGAGTTAACAATAGAGACTGTGTTTGAACAATACCAACAGGCCGTTATCGCGGGCACTTTAGTGCGGAAAATTGAACATTTCGACCCAGCTAACCTTTCGGGACACCGAAAGGTTGATTTTTCCGATCAGCAGGTGATTATTTTTACAATGGCTAAGCGCGACCTGCCTAAACAGTTGCCAGCTGATTGGCAGATTCGCGAACTTGAAGATGGGCGAGTTGAAATAACGACGTCGGGCGAAGATAAACATCTGGTGTCTGTACCTTATGAGCTAGCTGCCAAGGCGGCTGGACAGCTACCGCGAGGATTTGATTTAACCGAGCATTACAATGCCCGATTTCATCCTCGAGGATTGCAAATGGCCCTTCTAGGGGCTAGCGATGCTATCCACTCTATGGGAATTCCCTGGCAAAAAGTCGCTGCAAAAGTACGGCCAGATGAAATTGGTGTGTATTCTTCTAGTGTCTTCGGGCAAGTTGATAATCAGGGCATGGGGGGGTTATTTCAGGCCCGTTTAAGAGGTGAGCGAACTACCGCAAAGCAGGTGGCCTTAGGTCTAAACTCCATGCCCGCTGACTTTGTTAATGCCTATGTGCTGGGTAATGTAGGACACACCGAAGCGACGACAGGAGCTTGCGCTAGTTTTCTGTACTCATTGCAGGCTGCGGTAAGAGATCTTCGCAGTGGGCGGCGGCGAATCGCGGTGGTGGGTAATGCAGAAGCGCCTATTACGCCGGAAATGTCGGAGGGGTTTTCAAATATGGGAGCCCTTGGCAGTGATGAAAATCTTTGTAAAATCGATGGATCAGCGACCCCCGATTGGCGTCGAGCAAGTCGGCCATTCGGCGAGAACTGTGGATTTACTCTCTCTGAGGCGACTCAATATATCGTGCTGATGGACGACCTGTTAGCCATAGAGCTCGGTGCGGATGTTCACGGCGCTGTTCCAGAGGTTTTCATTAGTGCAGATGGCGTTAAAAAATCTATTTCATCCCCCGGAGTTGGAAATTATATTTCGTTTTCCAAGGCTGTTGCCGCTGCCGTTGATATAGTCGGCATTGAAGCAGTGCAGAGGCGTAGCTTTGTTCATGCACACGGCTCCAGTACGCCTGCCAATCGAGTCACTGAGTCTGAATTAATCAGTCGAGTCGCCGAAACCTTTGAAATTGACGATTGGCCTGTGACCGCGGTAAAAGCTTACGTGGGTCACAGTGTTGCGGCAGCTAGTGGGGATCAGCTTATTTCTGCATTGGGTACCTTTAAATATGGATTAATTCCAGGCATCAAAACTGTCGATGAGATTGCCAAAGATGTCCATCAAAAGCGGCTTAACTTCCTGCTTAATGACACTGTGACTGCAACCAAAATGGAGGTTTCTTTCATTAACTCGAAAGGATTTGGCGGCAATAATGCCTCTGCGGTCTTACTATCTGCAGACAAGGCCAATGCGATGTTAGGTCAGCGTTATACGAGTAGATTTGCGCAATATATTGAACAGCGTGAAACCACTCGAAAGAACGCTGAGGACTATGCTGTGCAAGCGGACCGTGGGAGTTTAGCGGTTATCTATCGGTTTGGTGAGCAGTTAATAGATGAAAAAGCGGTTGCCATTACGCCAACCGGCATGAGTATTCCAGGATGTAGCCGCAAGATTGAGTTCAACTTTAAAAATCTTTGGCAGGATATGCAGTAAATTCACGCAGTTGGGCAAGCACGCCATTATCAATCTTTTTGGCTTGATTGATGAGTGTTTCCGCATCGGCTGGAGCTCCATTAGCCGCGCTGGGTGTTTCCTTACCCGGCGGACTAAAAAGAAGAGTACCACCATGGATGCCAACGACGGCTCCGGTTTTTGCATCAATTAAAGGTCCCCCA
>CAJJAU010000021.1 GCA_905182275.1 gamma proteobacterium HTCC2207 | reverse complement strand
ACCTGTTTTCATCCCCCCGGTAAAAGACACCATACGAATATCATCAGCACACACTAATGCGCTGCCTATATTCGCATCGCCAACCACCACAGAGATAATCTGCTGATCTAATCCCGCGCGCACAAATGCATCAACCAATTTAATAGCCGACAATGGTGCAAGCTCTGACGGTTTTAGAATAACGGAATTGCCAGCTGCAACCGCAGGCCCTAACTTGTGCGCAACTAAATTAAGAGGGTCGTTAAACGGAGTGATCGCCAACACAATACCAAGAGGGTCAAGGTGTGTGTAGCCTTGCCTCCCCATAGCGCCCTCGAAAGAATCAAAGGGAATCACCTCACCGCTTAATCGTTTAGCTTCTTCCGCAGACAACTCTAGCGTATTAATGCAACGCGACACTTCTTTTCGCGCCTGCACAATAGTTTTCCCGGCCTCACTCACAATCAATAGAGCAAAGGCCTCTAGCTCCTGGCGGACAATCGCTGCGGTTGCCGCTAAAATATTAGCGCGTTGATAACGCGCTAAGTTACGAGAGATTTCAAAGCCATGTTTAGCGCTAATTAATGCGGCTTCAACATCCGTCAAAGTTGCTGTAGGAATAGAACTAACAACGCCCTGTGTAAAAGGATTGATCACATCAATCCTTTGTTGATGCTGTTCAGTTTGCTTGGGTGATATAGCGGCAAAGGACTCCATACTAACTCCCCTTCCGCTGATGAATCGCGATAATGTCTGACAGGATAGCGTATCCCGTTTCAATGCGTCCTGCACCAGGGCCGGAAACCGTCACATCACCTAACATACCTGAGGTAAAAGTAATCGCATTAACCGCACCACTAATGCCCGCTAGGGGATGCACTATCGATAATTTTTCTGGTGACACACTAGCAACTATAGAACCATCCTCTTGCTTAAGCGCCTTACCTAGTAACTTCCAATGACAGCCTTCTGCCGCGGCTTCTTTTACCATGGCTTCAGTCAGACCAGTAATGCCCTGGCACTGAACATTTTCTCGGGTCAAATTCGCATCCCATAGCCGATTCGCCAACACAATCACCTTGAGCATCACATCTTTACCTTCAATGTCAGCACTAGGATCCGCCTCGGCATACCCTTGTTGCTGCGCAGAGGTAATAGCATCTGCAAAAGTGTAGCCTTGCTCAACTAAACCTAAAACATAATTCGCCGTACCATTCACGATACCGGCGAATTTGTTAATCTCACTACCTTTCAATAATTTATCTGCGAAGCGAAGCACTGGCGTGCCACTCATGACCACACCTTCGTATTCAAAACCGACATTATTTTTGAGTGCTAATGCCATTAGTTCCTTTTCGGCAAAAGCAAGAGGGCCTTTATTTGTTGTCGATACATGTTTGCCTGCAGACAATGCCCAACGGCAGTGAGACGTTGCAGGCTGACCGGTCATCGAATCAGTTATGGTGGCCTCCACAACAATATCTGCATTACTGTTTTTAATAATATCTTCATTGTCTGCGGTCGCTTTACCATTGGGTAACGTAGCGCAAGCACCTTGAGCTGCAGGCAATGTGGTTAGCAAGTCTAAGTCGATACCCTCTGGCGAATAAACTGATCCCAAAAACATATCCGAAACAGCGACAATACGTAAATTGAAGCCCATCTCACGATAAAATTTCTCTGGGTCTGTCCCAATAATGTTAGCCAGAGCTCGGTTTACGCCGCCAAAACCAATAAGTGCAATGTTGTAATACATAGTGCCATCCTAAATACAAAAGTATTATATACGATAGTGTATAGATTAAATCCAGGTTCCATAGCTTGAGAGGATGTGCAGTTCTATTAAGTTCTCAAAGGTGAGGAGTATTCGTCTAATAATGTTAGTAACTGTACATATTGTTGGTCGCTCAATAATTCTAGTTGATTTGTGAACGCCTCGGTGCCGACTTCAAAGACTTCATTTAGAGCCGCAGCTAGATGAGGTTTATCGCTATGATTGGTCGCTATACTGTTAGATTCGGTAGATTGTTCTGCTTTCATTATTTAATATACCCTTGATACGTTATTTTCAGCGTTAGTATTACAAATGAAAATATTAGATGACATGCCCGAATTCACCAAAGCTATGGTCAAAATGACGATACTGATGGGTAATATGCGCATATAAAATCGGCAGTGAAGAGATTAATTAAATATCTTAAAAACGAACAGTAAAAATGCCAGTAAAGAAAAACATATGAGTGAGAACGTACAAAAACGCGCGAAATAAATGAGACGTAAAAATAGTTGTTACATTTTTACCGTAGATAACGCAAAAGTAGTATGCGTATCATCAACGCTTTTCAGGCTGCTGACAGCTTTCCATATTTCGTGAACACGATCGTGGGAGCGCGCCTGAACATTAAGTATCACATCATAATCCCCGCTCATAATGTAACAAGACACTATTTCGGGTACCTTAGCTGCATACTTAATTACCTCGGTATCTCGCATACGGTCTTTGCGATAAACCATCATAATGGCAACTACTATTTCATTAACCGGCAAGCCATCGCCCAAGATCACTTTATAGCCTTTAATGACGCCAGATTTTTCTAACTTGTTCATGCGATGGGTTACCGCATTACGGGATAAATTTACATGACGAGATAAATCGCTCACCGATAGTCGTGCATTATTTGTTAATGCCTGGATAATCTTATTGTCAAAATCATCTAATTCTAGTTGCACAACGATAATCCACCTGAGAAACGAATACTTTGCGCGAGTATCAACCAATATATAAGCAAGTACAAGAGTCCTGCACCAGTATCAATTACCAGAAAAATAGTGCCGTTGCGTAGTTTTGGTAGAACGATCACACACTTCGATATTTTTTAGTGGCCTAGATACATCAACAGCTAAAAACCTTACGTTGACGTTAACGTAATATACGCCTAAAATATAGCGAAGGTCCAAACGCTGCGAGCAACACTTATGACAAATATTGTTACCTCTGCTACTAAATACAGTATCACTGATCTGTGCAAAGAATTTGGCGTTACCACCCGTACTGCCAGGCATTACGAAGATATTGGCCTACTCAGCCCATCTAGACGCGGTCAAACTCGGATCTATAGCGCTGCGGATCGTACTCGGCTGAGGCTGATCCTTAGAGGTAAGCGTCTTGGCTTATCGCTAGAGGATTCTCGGCAAATAATAGATATGTATGAGCCAGGAAAAACCAACATAGACCAACTCAACAGCCTAATTGATGCCATTCGTCAGCAGCGCGATAAACTAAATCAGCAACTGGATGACATTGGCAACCTTCTTAAGGACCTCAACAAAGCTGAAGCCAACTGCATTGATGCGCTTAAAACTAATGGAGATAAATAAACAATGAATACCCCCTACCCCACACTGAACTTTAATCTTGGCGAAGATATCGACATGCTCCGTGATAGCCTTTTTCACTTCTGCGCCAAAGAAATCAGTCCACGAGCAGCCGGCATAGACAGCAGCAACGAATTTCCTATGGATCTGTGGCGCAAGCTCGGGGATATGGGGCTCTTGGGCATCACTGTGGACGAGCAATATGGTGGTACGGGCATGGGGTATCTTGCCCACAGTGTTGCTATGGAAGAAATTTCTCGTGCTTCAGCATCCGTTGGCTTGTCCTATGGCGCCCATTCGAATCTTTGTGTCAATCAATTGCACAAAAATGGTACCGAGGAGCAGAAGCACAAATATCTACCCAAGTTGTGTTCGGGTGAGCATATTGGCGCATTAGCCATGAGTGAGCCCAACGCGGGTTCCGATGTAGTGAGCATGAAGCTAAAAGCTGAAAAACATGGCGATCACTACATACTCAATGGCAGCAAAATGTGGATAACCAATGGCCCAGATGCAGACACCTATGTCATTTATGCTAAAACTGACACCACCGCAGGTTCTAAGGGCATCACTGCATTTATTGTCGAGCGAAACTATCCGGGCTTCTCTCGCCAGCAAAAGCTCGACAAATTAGGCATGCGTGGGTCAAATACCTGCGAGCTTGTCTTTGAAAACTGTCAGGTTCCCGCTGAAAATATCCTTGGCGGTGAAGGCCGTGGAGTGGCAGTACTCATGTCAGGCCTAGACTACGAGCGTACAGTTCTCTCTGGCGGACCAGTAGGCATCATGCAGGCCTGTCTGGACGTGGTGCTGCCCTACATTCATGAGCGCAAGCAATTCGATCAACCGATTGGCGAGTTTCAGCTTATGCAAGGCAAAATTGCCGATATGTACGCAGATTTAAATGCCTCGCGCGCCTATCTCTATGCGGTAGCCAGAGCTTGTGATCTTGGCCAAGATTCGCGCAAAGATGCTGCTGCAGTTATCTTATTTACAGCAGAGAAAGCCACACAGATGGCGCTGCAGGCCATTCAGGCACTTGGCGGCAACGGCTACACCAATGACTACCCCGCAGCGCGCTTACTGCGTGATGCCAAACTCTACGAAATTGGCGCCGGCACCTCTGAGGTGCGACGCATGCTGATTGGCCGCGAACTTTTCGCTGAGAGTGTTTAAGGAGCTCATATGTCGGTAATCAACAGCAAAATAAGCACTAAGAGCGCAGAATTTGCCGCTAATGTCTCGGCTATGCAAGTCCAGGTCGACGATCTAAAAACCACGCTAGCCCATATTTCTCAGGGCGGCGGTGCTAAGTCCTGCGAACGTCACATCAGCCGCGGTAAATTATTACCACGAGAACGTGTTCAAGGGTTACTTGACCCGGGCTCACCGTTCCTGGAGTTGTCGGCATTAGCGGCCCATGATGTTTACGGCGAGGAGGTTCCTGCCGCTGGCATTATTACTGGCATTGGTCGCGTCAGCGGCCAAGAATGCGTCATAGTTGCCAACGATGCCACGGTAAAAGGAGGAAGTTACTACCCTCTTACCGTAAAAAAACATCTGCGTGCCCAAGCCATTGCCGCGGAGAACAACTTACCCTGCATTTACTTGGTCGACTCTGGTGGTGCCAATCTACCTAGGCAAGACGAAGTATTCCCCGATCGCGAGCATTTTGGGCGTATCTTTTTTAATCAGGCCAACATGTCAGCTCGCAACATCCCGCAAATTGCCGCGGTCATGGGCTCCTGTACTGCCGGTGGAGCTTATGTTCCAGCCATGGCTGATGAGTCCATTATTGTTAAAGAACAGGGTACTATTTTTCTGGCTGGGCCACCCTTAGTCAAGGCTGCCACCGGTGAAATCGTTACCGCTGAAGACCTTGGTGGTGGCGATGTGCATGCGCGCATTTCAGGGGTTGCTGATCATCTGGCTAACAATGATCATCACGCACTGGATCTTGCTCGCAAAGCAGTAGCCCGACTCAACCGAGTTAAACCCATTAACGGTGATCTAAAAGAAGCCATTGAACCGGCCTATGATGCCCAAGAAATATACGGCATCGTGCCTGCAGATTCGCGCAAATCTTATGATGTCCGCGAGATCATTGCACGGACTGTTGACGGCTCTGATTTTGATGAATTCAAAGCATTGTATGGCACCACACTGGTGTGTGGATTTGCACGTATCTTTGGTTATCCAGTAGGCATTGTCGCCAACAACGGTATTCTATTTGGTGAATCTGCGCAGAAAGGCGCGCACTTTATTGAGCTCTGCGCTCAGCGCAAAATTCCATTGGTGTTTTTACAAAATATCACCGGGTTTATGGTTGGGAAACAATCTGAAAACGACGGCATTGCAAAGCATGGCGCCAAGATGGTAACCGCCGTTGCCACCGCCAATGTCCCTAAATTTACGGTACTGATTGGCGGCTCTTTTGGTGCCGGCAATTACGGTATGTGCGGCCGCGCCTATGACCCACGCTTTATGTTCATGTGGCCCAATGCGCGCATTTCCGTTATGGGCGGCGAGCAAGCTGCCGGCGTACTGGCACAGGTGACCAGAGATAAATATGAGCGTGATGGTACCCAATGGAGTGTCGAGGACGAAGCCAGCTTCAAACAACCGATTATTGATAATTACGAGCATCAAGGTCACCCCTACTATGCCTCCGCACGACTTTGGGATGACGGTGTAATTGACCCTGCAGATACTCGCATGGTCTTAGGGCTGTCAATTTCTGCCAGTCATAACCGTGTCATTGAGGACACCAAATTTGGTGTCTTTAGAATGTAAATAAAGACAACACTTAGATTGAGAAATAGTCATGAATAAAGTCATCACTCAAATTGATAGCCGCGGCGTTGCTCAGGTGACCCTGAACAATCCTGACAAGCACAATGCTTTTGATGATCAGATGATCATTGAACTGACCAATGCGTTTAATGCCCTCGCAGCCAATGCGAACGTACGCATCATGTTGCTAAAATCAGAGGGAAAAAGCTTCTCAGCCGGTGCGGACCTGGAATGGATGAAGCGCATGGCGAGTTATTCATATCAACAAAACCTAAACGATGCACGTGCATTAGCTGCAATGCTTAAAGCCCTTCATCAAATGCCTATCCCCACCATTGCCAGAGTGCAGGGTGCGGCCTTTGGCGGTGCCATCGGACTCATTAGTTGTTGTGATATAGCCCTAGCTTCATCCAATGCGAGCTTTGCCCTCAGTGAAGTAAAAATTGGTTTAGTTCCCTCAACCATAAGCCCTTATGTCATTGCCGCCATTGGAGAGCGCCATGCAAAGCGCTACTTTATGACGGCAGAACGCTTTGATACCAATACTGCACTGCAAATAAGCCTAGTTCACGAAGCAGTTGAGGAACAGTTCTTAGATGACAAAGTAGAACAACTCATCACGGCGATACTGAGCAATGGCCCTGAAGCAGTCGTTGCCGCCAAACAGCTGGTCTTTGCGGTCAGCGGCAAAGCCATCGACTCTAGCTTGATTGAACACACCTGTGAAGTGATTGCCGGCATTCGGGTAAGTGCTCAGGGACAAGAGGGTTTAAGCGCCTTTTTAGACAAACGAAAGCCTCACTGGTTAAAGGACTAACGCCCACCATGTTTACTAAAATACTTATTGCTAATCGCGGTGAAATAGCCTGCCGAATCATTAAAACTGCTCGTCATATGGGCATTACAACCGTGGCTGTTTACAGCGATGCAGACCGAGATGCCCTGCATGTTAAAATGGCTGATGAAGCGGTTTACATTGGGCCTGCACCCTCTAATGAATCCTACTTAGTTGTCGAAAAACTCATTCAAGCGGCTATTGAGACCGGCGCCCAAGCCGTGCATCCGGGCTATGGCTTTCTCTCTGAAAATGCCGAATTTTGTCGCCAGTGTGCCATTAATAACATTACCTTTATTGGTCCCCCAGTAGAGGCTATCTTAGCCATGGGCTCTAAGTCTGCGGCTAAAACCATCATGGCCAATGCTGATGTGCCGCTGGTGCCTGGCTATCACGGTGATGACCAAAGTCCTGAGTTACTAAAAAATGAAGCGGACGCAATGGGTTACCCGGTACTGCTTAAAGCGGCGGCAGGTGGAGGCGGCAAAGGTATGCGTGCTGTTTACTCAGCAGAAGACTTTGACTCGGCATTAAATGCCGCCAAACGTGAAGCTTTGAGTAGCTTTAATGACAACATAATGTTGGTGGAAAAGTATCTGCTTAAACCGCGTCATGTGGAAATCCAAGTGTTTTGTGACAGCCACCAAAATGCCGTTTATCTATTTGAGCGCGACTGTTCGGTGCAGCGTCGACATCAAAAAGTGATTGAAGAAGCGCCCGCGCCTGGTATGACCCCTGAATTGCGTCAGGAAATGGGTGCGGCCGCGATAAAGGCAGCCCGTGCTATTAATTATGAGGGTGCGGGTACCGTCGAGTTCCTTTTAGACAGCCGTGGTGACTTCTTTTTTATGGAGATGAATACACGCCTCCAGGTTGAGCACCCGGTCACCGAGATGATCAGTGGGCAAGATCTGGTCGCTTGGCAACTTATCGTTGCCGCTGGCGAGCCTCTGCCCTGCTCACAAGAGCAATTAAAAATTAATGGCCATGCCTTTGAAGCCCGTATTTATGCAGAAGACCCCGATAATGATTTCTTACCAGCTACCGGACGCCTAAGTCTGTTACATCCGCCGGCAGAAAGTAGCCATGTGCGAGTAGATACAGGCGTAGTGGAGGGTGATGAGGTCAGTATCTATTATGATCCGATGATTGCTAAACTCATTGTTTGGGATACCAATCGAACGCGAGCCCTGGCACGCTTAACCGAAGCACTCAGTAACTATCGCATTGCCGGTGTGACCACTAATATTGGCTTTCTCTACAATCTAGCCACCAGCAATGCCTTTAGCGCAGGTGATGTGGATACGGGTTTTATTGAACACCACAGTGATGAGATATTCCGTCAGCGCGAGGAAGATATCAACTACGCAGCTCCGCTGGCCGCATCCGCTGTTCTGACACTTCGCCAAGAGCACGCAGCAACAATAGCTCAGCAGTCAAATGAGGCTAACTCACCCTGGCATTTAAACAATAGCTGGGGGCGGCCCAACCCCACTCATACATTGCAGATTCAGCATAGCCAGCGCACCCTATGCGCAAACACCGAGACTGACCTAAGCCACTCGAGCATAGTCACTACGGAAGACGGCTTTGGCTTGTTTACACCGCAGGGCTACTTTTCGTGTCGTGAGTTACTCCCCGACTTGGGCGTAGATGATTTGGATACAGATAGCGGCAACCTTAAGGCCCCTATGCATGGGACACTCATTGCTCTGATGGTCGATATTGGCGTTGCGGTCAAAAGAGGCGACACCCTATTGGTGATGGAGGCAATGAAAATGGAACATACCGTTTTAGCGCCAAGCGATGGCGTAGTCACTGAGTTTTATTTCCCAGCGGGTGCTCTTGTTGAGGGCGGCGCCGAGTTACTGTCTTTTGAGGACCATGACCTATGAACACCCCACAAAGTGTGCGTATCGTTGAAGTGGGCCCTCGTGATGGGCTACAAAATGAAAAGCAAGCTGTCAGCACCAAAACTAAGGTTCAACTCATCAGTCAGCTTGCCGACGCGGGACTAAAAACCATAGAAGCGGGCAGTTTTGTTAGCCCTAAATGGGTGCCGCAAATGGCGGGTAGTGATGAGGTTTTTAAAGTGATCAACGCCGAGATTCAACCCGCTCACCCAGACGCCCTCTTTAGTGCCCTAACACCCAATGAATTCGGTATGGATAGAGCTATAGAGTGTGGCCTCAAAGAAGTCGCTGTGTTCGCTGCGGCATCAGAGCAGTTTAGTCAGAAAAACATTAACTGCTCTATCCAAGAAAGCCTTGAACGTTTCATGCCGGTAATGGCTAAGGCCCAGACCGCCGGCATTCGCGTACGTGGCTACGTATCTTGTGTACTTGGGTGTCCCTATGAGGGCCAAGTTAGCCCGACACTGGTCGCAAAGATTAGCCAGCAACTCCTAGATATGGGGTGCTATGAAGTCTCTCTAGGTGACACTATAGGGGTCGGAACGCCCGCGTCTACATCGGCACTCCTGAACGAATTATTAGCTAGTATTCCAACCGACAAGCTTGCCATGCATATGCATGACACCTATGGCCAAGCGCTAGCGAACATCTTGATTTCGCTACAAATGGGTATTTCAGTGATTGATAGCGCGGTAGCTGGACTTGGTGGATGCCCCTATGCCCAGGGTGCATCCGGTAATGTTGCCAGCGAAGACCTCGTGTATATGCTCAATGGAATGGGTATTGAGCACGGTGTTAATATCGATAAATTATTGCTCGCTGGAAATACCATATCCACTGCGCTCAATCGAGCCAATGGCTCTAAAGTTGCCAATGCCCGTTTATCCGCTGGTTAGAACTAACGACTTACCAAATCTATATTGACCGATTATACTCATTGTCGAATTAGCCCATTTCAAGGTTTTCCTATGAGGATATTGGCCCGTTACACAGAATCGATGTTTTTCGCGGTATTGCTCACTGGCGGTCTGTTGCATGCCCCAACAGCTAATAC
This sequence comes from gamma proteobacterium HTCC2207, assembly GCA_905182275.1. GTDB lineage: Bacteria > Pseudomonadota > Gammaproteobacteria > Pseudomonadales > Porticoccaceae > HTCC2207. The sequence continues at coordinate 1,429 of CAJJAU010000021.1, read as the reverse complement.
CATGTCAAACGATAACGATAATGCTGAGAGAGCAATCTTAATCGAAGGCTCTGGTGTGTATCGCCGCACTATTTCCACATCAAGTACACTAGCTCAACAGTTTTTTGACCAAGGCTTACGTTACGCCTGGGGCTTTTATTTTCCAGAATCAATCGCCTCATATCAACAAGCTGCAATGTATGACCCTGAACACCCTATGATCTATTGGGGACTAGCCCATGCTATGGGGCCAAACCCCAATAGCCGTTACGGCGGAATGCCAGATGACCCAAAGGGCGAGGGCTTAAAAGCCATCAATAAAGCGTTAAGCTTGATCAACAACGCCTCTGCTCTTGAGCGCGAAATGATCAATGCCCTGTATATTTTGTATGATCAAGACTCAATAGCGGACAACCATCAACGTGATCTTGCCTACATGCAAGCCGCCGGAGCCCTGCAAAAGAAGTACCCCAATGATCCCGACATAGCCTCACTGTATGCCGCCTCGTTTATGAACATAGGTCGCTGGAATTATTGGAATCATGATGGCTCTCCGGTGGGTGATACTGGCAAAGTGGCGGCGGTACTGGAGAATGCAATGGCCTCTCGACCTGATCACCCCGGTGCCAACCATCTTTATATCCATTTAATGGAAGCCTCTAGAGAACCTGAACGTGCACTTGCATCCGCTGATCGATTAGCCGCCACCATGCCCATGGCAGGTCATATGGTCCACATGCCCTCTCACATCTATGTTCGGGTTGGTCAGTTTGAAAAAGCGGTAGCCAGTAATGTGCGTTCTCAAGAGGTGGATAAAGAATTCTTAGAATTATGGGGTGATCGTCCCCTACCTAACCTCGGCACCTATCCTTTATCCGCAAAAATTCACGCGCCCCATGCCATCGATTTCATAAAATATGCGTCATCCTTTCAAGGCGACTATGGCACAGCCATTGATGCTGCCAATAAACTAGTCAGCAAGATCAAACCTAGTAACTACCACAAGGGAAGAAATCAAAAGCGTATTTCTGGTGTTTGCTTGCTCAACAAAATGTTTGGGCACTGGGATGCAATTTTAGATAGCCAACCGCTCGCGACAGGTACGCCCTACCTCGATGGAATTTGGAGCTATTGCCGCGGTGGAGCCTACATAGCAAAAGGTGACCTGAACTCAGCGCGCCGCGAGCTAGGCGATATATGGCGAATAATCTCATTAAACAATGTTGACGAGAGTCGAGTTGGCCCAACCCCAGTATCATCCATACTGAAACTGGCTGCGCTAGCGCTATCTGGTGAGATTAAACAGGCCAGCGGTAATCTTGACTCTGCAATTGCTGACTATGAGGCTGCAATAGTCATAGAAGATAAAAATGGTTACATCGAACCACCTGATTGGCCGCAACCCATACGGCACTATCTAGGTGCAGCATTGTTAGAGGCCGGTCGTGCT
>CAJJAU010000020.1 GCA_905182275.1 gamma proteobacterium HTCC2207 | reverse complement strand
TGAAAAATAAAGTTGCACTCATTATCGGTGCCGGAGACGCTATTGGGAGTGCCATAGCGCGTAAATTCTCACAAAGGGGCCTCACCGTCTGCCTCACTAGGCGCAACGAGGAGAAACTCAAGCCCTTAATCGAAGAAATTTCTGCTGCCGGTGGGGAAGCGTTTGGCTTCGGTTGTGACGCCCGTAAAGAGGATGCTACTGAAGCCCTGTTTAAAAACATTGAAGACAATATCGGTGAAATCGATGTGGTTGTCTTTAACGTCGGCGCTAATGTTCCCATGGGGATACTCCAAACAGATAGCCGTAAGTTTTTTAAAATATGGGAAATGGCCTGTTTTGCCGGCTTTCTCAATGGACGTGAAGCTGCCCGCTACATGACCAAAAGAAAGCGTGGAACCATACTGTTCACAGGCGCTACCGCCAGTGTCCGTGGATCAGCAGGATTCGCCGCCTTTGCCAGTGCCAAGCATGGTCTGCGAGCACTCGCGCAAAGTATGGCGAGAGAATTGGGCGCACAAAATATCCATGTAGCGCATATCGTCATTGATGCCGCCGTAGACACCCAGTGGATTAAAGACAATGTACCTAGCTATGAACAACGAAAAGCGGTAGACGGAATCGTCAAGCCTGATGACTTGGCGACCAATTACGTGACACTCTATGATCAACCCCGTAATGCTTGGACCTTTGAGCTCGACATACGTCCATGGGACGAAAAATGGTAGGAGAAACCAAATGACAAAAATAGTAGAATTTTACTTTGATGTGGGAAGCCCCACAGCCTACTTGGCGTATAACCGTCTAAAGCAGTTACAGAAACAATATAACTGCGTAATTGATTACCGCCCTGTTCTTCTCGGCGGCTTATTCAAAGCATCTGGTAATAGCTCGCCGGTCATGGTTCCGGCGAAGGGACGCTACATGATGATGGATGATCTACCCCGATTCGCTAAACTATATGATGTTCCCCTAAACAATAACCCTCACTTCCCGATCAATACGCTCAATTTAATGAGAGGCGCTGTGGCGGCGTTACATGGCGATTATTTTGATACCTACATTAGCGCGGTTTTTAATGCTATATGGGTCGATAGCAAGAATATGGGTGATATGGAGACGGTTATTGAAGTACTCTCCACCGCTGGCTTAAACGCACCATCAATCTTAGAGTCCACGCAGGACGCGGATATAAAAGCAAAGCTCATTACTAACACCGAGGATGCTGTTAAAAGAGGATTATTTGGCGCGCCGACGATGTTTGTTGATGGAGAAATGTTTTTTGGGCAAGACAGACTGCAATTTGTCGAGATGGCCCTGCAGACAAAATAATAACGGAAGCTTGAAGCTATAAAAAAATAATAATAAATCAGTCCTTAAAGGAAACTCGCATGCGAATAATCTCTCTGCTTGCATTAGCATTTGTGTTCAGTGCTAACGCCACCGAACTACCTCAAATTGTCAATCAACAATCAATTGTTGAACCGGGGGGAGAATGGTTGAGCTATGGGCGAACCTACAAAGAGCAGCGCTTCAGCCCTCTAAATAAAATAAACCGCGATAATGTTAGCGAGCTGGATTTAGCGTGGTCTTTCAAATTTGATACTGCGCGAGGTATGGAAGCGACACCACTTGTCCACAACGGTGTTATTTATGTCAGCACAGGTTGGAGTCACGTTCACGCGCTGGACGCTCGAACGGGCAAAGAGTTATGGCATTACGATGCCAAAGTCCCCAAAGCACAGCTAGCCAAGACATGTTGCGGCCCGGTCAACCGCGGCGTCGCCATATGGCAAGAAAATGCAGATGCGCCTCTACAAGTGTTCTTTGGTGCTCTAGATGGCCGATTGATTGCGCTAGATGCTGCGACCGGTAAAGAAAACTGGTCTATTCAAAGCACGCCAACAGATGGCAACTACAGTGTTACAGGCGCCCCTAGGATCGTGAAGGGTATGGTTATCATCGGCAATGGTGGTGCTGAGCTAGGCGTGCGCGGGTACGTTAGTGCTTATGACGTTAACACCGGTGAAATGAACTGGCGTTTCTATACTGTTCCCGGCGATCGCAACCAACCACAAGAGAGCCCTGCCCTGGAAGCGGCTCTAGAAACGTGGAGCGGTGACGAATGGTACAAGCTGGGCGGTGGAGGCGGAACTGCATGGGACTCTCTGGTCTATGATCCCACGTTAGATTTACTGTACATCGGCACTGGTAATGGCTCTCCGTGGAATCGCGATCTGCGCAGTCCTGGCGGCGGAGATAACCTATATCTTAGCTCGATCGTCGCTTTGCGCCCCGATACTGGCGAATATGTCTGGCATTATCAGGTCACCCCTGCCGATAACTGGGACTACACAGCAACGCAGCAGTTAGTGCTAGCCGAATTAGAGATCAATGGAAAAGCGCGCTCAGTCATTATGCAAGCACCAAAGAATGGCTTTTTCTATGTGCTTGATCGCAAAACTGGAGAGCTATTGTCTGCTGACAAGTTCAGCAAGGCTACATGGGCAACTCACGTTGATATGGACACGGGGCGGCCTGTAGAGAGTAAGTTTGCTGACTATCAAAAAAATGGTGGTAGTTATATATGGCCTTCTCCTTATGGCGCACACAATTGGCAGCCCATGTCGTTTAGCCCCAAAACCGGCTTAATGTATATTCCTGTGCAAAGCATTCCCGCCTACTTTAGTGCGGAAAAAGAGGTTATGTATCGAGTCAATCGGTGGAACACTGGCGTCGACTTGAACACTAATCGAGACCCAAAAAGCTGGGTGGCGGGAAGAGCATCCATGGATGCCCTTATTTTTGGGGAGTTAGTAGCCTGGGATCCTATCAAAAAACAACGAGCCTGGCAGGTACGCCACGCCAAGCCCTCCAATGGTGGTATTTTAAGTACTGCTGGCGATTTGGTCTTTCAGGGCACCTGGGATGGTACGTTTGCAGCCTATGACGCCTATGACGGCGAAAAGCTATGGCAGTACAAGTCTGATAGTGCGGTCCTTGCAGGACCAATGACATTTGAGCTTGATGGCGAGCAGTATGTTGCCGTTGCCCAGGGTAGTGGTGGAACCGTCATGATTACTGTTGGCGATGAACTTCAACGCAATAAATCCAACCAAAACAAATTACTAGTGTTTAAAAAAGGACAGTTTAATCAGACTAATCAAGTGGCGAGTGAGGAATTAACCACCATACGAGCGCTGGGCCATTCCGCCAACACTGATCCTGACTTGATAAAACTGGGCGAATCAATCTACCACAATAACTGCGGCTCCTGTCATGGCATCAATGCCTTGAGCAACTATGTAGTTCCTAACCTTCGTTATATGAGTGAGCAAACTCATAATGACTTCGCCTCAATCGTTATTGGGGGAACGCGCACTCACAAGGGTATGATCGGTTTTTATGAAACACTCGGAGTAGACGAGGTCGATGCGATACATGCCTATCTGGATGACAAACAGCAGAACTTGTCTGACCGACTTGAGCTTACTTTTTTACAAAAAATAGAGTATTGGTTTAACTTCTGGATGGCCAAGTTGGGTGCAATGTTCCCAGAACTGCTAAATGCGACTCGCGAGTTCATTATGTAGGGGCACAAAAAAACCTGACTGGCGTCATCCGCTAGTCAGGTTTTTAACACACTAGCGCTCTAAAGCATCAACTCACCACTTTTAGCATGTTGCCTGACTATCTCGGGGCAAGTAAAACGCTCCCCATAAGCCTCCGCAAGCGTATCGCAGCGAGCCGCGAACTTGTCAAAACCATAGGTGTTCACGTACTGAATTAAGCCGCCGGTATGCGCAGGCGCGCCAATACCCATGATAGACCCTATATTGCCATCTGCAACGGACCTCAAGACTCCTGTTTCGAGACACTTAAGAGCCTCAATCACCTGACGAAACATCAAGCGATCCTTAATATCCTCATCAGCGACAAAGGTATCTTCTTTGTAATAGAGGTCATACAAACCGGGCCAAATATTCTTTGATCCATCAGCATGGTACTCATAGTACCCGCCACCATGATGACGACCTCCACGACCATTATCGGTAATCATATCTTTAATAACTCGACGAGTGACTTTGCCATCGGTCCATTTATCCTCAACACCCATGGCAGCCCATGTCTCACCGGCTTTACGTGTCAACTCCAAACTGGTCTCATCGCCTACCTGCAATGGCCCTACGGGCATACCAATAGCCCTACCCAAGGTGTCAATTTTGACTGGGTGAACACCTTCGGTTAACAGCTGTAAGCCCTCATCTAGGTAAGTACCGAAGGTTCTAGAGGTAAAGAACCCAAGGGAGTCATTCACGACAATCGGGGTTTTACGTATCTGCTGAGTGAAATCAAATGC
>CAJJAU010000019.1 GCA_905182275.1 gamma proteobacterium HTCC2207 | reverse complement strand
GGCCTAATCATTTAGAAGGGCAGAACAAGCTAAACAGTGGGTCAAGCGCTAGCTGAGATGGCGCTTGGCACCAAGTTACCCATCAGATTACTTCCCAGAAACCAGGTCGCGCCAGTGACCAGGCACTTATGCTTTGCGCCTTTTTTTTACCATCTAGGCCGCCTTGCTATATTCTTGACCCAGCGGTGAATCCATTAGCTTTAGATTTACCAATGCCAGACTATGGTTTTATTAAGGCAATCAATCAATATGAAGGCTTTAGCAGCATTGGGTGGCGGAGCTCTCCTGCTAAAGTATTTAATTGAGAAAAGCCAATCTTGTTGCTAATAAATGTATTGGCCGAACGTATCAAAGGCGTTTTTATCACCGGTATCGCTGTATTTGGTTACGACGCTACCCTTGATGCTCTTAATGAGATTGAATTGGATGACTGTTTCGAGAGCCGTATTGAGATTATATCCGAGAGCATTGATGGTTCATCAGAGACCCAGTTGCTCGAGTGTATAGAACTCTTAAATAAAAATGAACCTATTGAAACCTCAAGATATTTGACCTCACGGGGTGAGTGTTAAGCCCGAATAATTCCCGCCATTTCCTAAAACTTCAACTAACCCGTCGTGGTTAAAAACTTTTCCTGTAAAAGCAACGATGAACTTCTCAAAGCCCTGATTACCAAACTTAAGGGGTGTGCAGCATTTTGCTCGATAGAAATGCATAGTCCAAATCACTGACTATACTTAAATGCTGGCGACAGATTTTTCTGGGATGGGGACGTTGAAGATAGAAGTACTATGAGAGGCTTATGTTAAGTGCTCTTTGATCGGTGAAGGGGCAGAGTTTGAGAGGAATGATGAGCTGCCCTGCATTTTTAGTATGTACCCAAAACAGAAATAAAATTAAGCACTTTTAATAAGCTTATTAATAAAGGAAAACAAAAAAGGCACAGGTCACGGTGAGGACCGCCTTATATGCTTTAACTGATGGGTCACTTCATGCTGCGTAGTATTTTTTTGAGGAGATAGTGATGAAAAAGTTAATATTTTTATGTTTTGGATTTCTCTTGTTAGGCCCTCTGGTTGCAGAACCTATAAAAGAGAATATTGGACTCTATGGAGGTCAAGTTAGCGATATAGAGGCCGTAAACAGATCGGGCTCAACTGAGCTTATTATTGCTGTCGATTCTAGTCAGCGCGGAATATTTAGGTGGCATCCTTCCGCCGCAAGATGGGGTTCGGTGACCAATCCGATCGATAGCACTATAACTGGACATATTCCAGGCAGTGCCGCTTTAGTTGAAGCCAACCCTAAAAGTGCGACTGATGTTTATGCAACCTTGACCTGGAATTCATCAGGTATGTTTAGTCAACTTCATGTGAGTGATAATTATGGCGACTTAGATCCTAATGTTAGCTGGACAGAGTCGTTAGATACCAGTGGGGCCAGTATCTCTGATGTCACTGCTTTAGTTGGACACTCATCTGGTATGTATGCAGGAACCCGAGATGGGGTTATTTTACTTAATTCAGGAGCTGCAACGGATGCGTTCGCGGCTGTTTTTACGCATCCCTCTGGCGATGAAATTATTGCAATTGCTGTGGCCTCTTCTACTCTTGGTTATGTTATTAGCTCGTCTTCTGGCGTTTTGAATCTTTACTCAACTGATTGGGGAGGGACTGACACGAATCTAACTACTAATCTACCGGCCAAAGCACCTGTTGAGCTGCACACCGGTACTTGTCCTATAACAAACTGCCCATTAGAAATTAACCTTATCGGAGTAGATCCAATCAAAACGGACGGTAAGACTATTTTTATCGCTGGGTCTTCAACTAACGGCCAAGCATTTAAAAGCACTGATGGTGGGATTTCATGGAATAGTGGTTGGGATTACCAATGTGGTTTGGCGACTAGTGGTTGTGCTGGATATCGTTTTACTGATGGATTTCCCAGACAAATTCGTTTTAGAGGTACAACGGGATCAGGCGCTGAGAGTCGTAATGTTTTTATTTCTAGGGTGGTGATGGATCAGGATGATACCGCTCCTACATGGGACTCTATACCCAATTTGGAATCGACTATTCAACCTTCTGGACCCTCGGGGCCTACAATCACCATAAGCACTCATGCTAATGATAGTTCTTTGGCTATCGACCCTATTGATAGCTCCATCCTTTACATTGCAACAGACCTTGCCATTGGGGAAGTTGAGCATATTGAAGGTTCCGGCTATGCAAGCCCGTCCGGTTTTGAAAAAGGTAATGCGCTTGGTATAGATGGGCTTGTAGTTAATGGGCTCGACTACTATGAAAATTCTCCGACGGATAAAGAATTTTATGTTGTGGCAAAAAGTGGTATCGCTTTTGCGAAAGGCTATAACCCAAGTGATCCAACAAGTGTAGCAACAAGAGATGGTTGGGTATTCCCTATTTATCCGTTAGGTGACGGAGCACCTCCTAGAGCAGTCAAATTTGATCCAAGTGACAAAACATTGGTATTAGTTGGAAACGGCAAGGTCTACCGCAATCCAACGGCTGATGGTGCTGTTTCTTTAACTGACGTGGCTACCAATTGGACGCGTGTTTTTGATCCCAATGACAGTGCTTTTTCTGGCCCTGGGATGCCTCTGGAAAGTGATCGCGTAGAAAGAAGTTACACCACGGCCATCGACTGGGAAACGGCTGGAGGGGTGTGTGATCGCGTTTATATGACTATGGCTAACACTGACACGGGCACTGAAGGCGGAGTATTTTATTCTGACGACAAAGGTCTTACGTGGGCCGTAGATACCCTGTCTTCTGGTGGATTATTAAAAATGCCTGTTAACACCATAAGTGGTGTGAGTGAATCTTCTCTATTTCCCATCATCGGTGTTGGCGATTTCGATGGCCGCAGCGCCGAAACCGGGATTTATCGGCGAGTAAGTTATTGCCTTTCACAGGATTGGTCGAAGCCTTCTCACACCTCGGACGTTGTGTTTGACGAGATTCAAACAAAAGTCATACTAGCGATAGATGCCTTATCTGCTCGACCAAGCTCAAGTACCATTGATGCGATTATGTTCATCGTGGCTCACGATGCTGTTTATCGTGGACAGCTTAATTCCTCATCGGCCACTACTGAAACGGGCTGGAATAAGTGGGACTTTTCAGATGTAACACCACCTGGGGGTATGGGATTTACTGATGTGGCGATGGAGCCAGATGATACTGATCATGTTTGGGTTGCCTATGATAATTGTATTCAGGAATCCACGGACGGTGGTTTAACTTGGAATGATTACAGCACCTCCTGCCAGCCTGATCATGAGGTCATTAAAGTTTTGGTTTATGACGACCTTATAGCTGGTTCAGCGGGCGGTGCCTATGCTTATGTTGAAATATCATTATCAGCGGTAACTATCGAAGAGAACAGTGCGGGGATAACCGTAGGCACTTTGACTCCAACTTCGGACTCTTACACCTATAGTTTATCAGGAGATGACGCAGGATTATTTGTAGTTTCCGGAGTTGAGCTCTCTCTTGCTGAATCAGTGGCAGCTGACTACGAAACGCAACAATCTTATAGTATCACCGTGACGGCAGCGGATAGTCTCGGTAATTCTACGAATCAAGACTTTACTATTACTGTGGTTGATGTAAACGAATCGCCGAGTGACGTTTCGTTATCTGCAACCTCAGTCGCTGAGAGCGAGGCGGGAGCTTCAATTGGTACGCTGAGCGCTACAGATCCAGATGCGAATGAAACCTTAACATTTAGTCTATCTGGCGATGATGCTGATTCGTTAGAAATATCAGGGACTACGCTAAAATTAAAAGATTCAGTTACTGCTGACTACGGAACAAAATCATCCTATAGTATCACCGCTGTAGTTACAGATAGTTCAAGTAATACAGCAGAAGCGGCCTTTATAATCTCGGTTACGGAAACTCCTGCAGTCATAGTCACTAGTGATGATGGCGGTGGCGGTGGCGGCTGTTTTATAGCCACAGCAGCTTTTGGCTCTTACGAGAACCGCTATGTTAAATCGTTGAGGAACTTCAGAGATAAGCATTTACTGACTAACACTTTGGGTACAAAATTCGTCACTTTATACTATAAATACTCACCTCCTGTAGCAGCCAAAATTGAGTCAAGCGAACTACTGAAAACCTCTGCCCGAGTGGCTATTTATCCTATGGTTGGTTTCGCTTCGATGGTAGATATCGTTGGTTGGTCAGGAATTCTTACTTTTATTTTGGCAGTTATATTTGGAGCCTACTTGTTTTCGATACGCCAACTTAAAATGGTATTTTGACAATCGATTCTAGAATAAATTTAGCCCAAGAATGTGTGGGGCTGGGCTGGGCTGGGCTGGGCTGGTATGGAACACTAACCCCCTGTTTCTGAGGGGGTTTTTGCCAGAGTGAAATAGTGGATGTTTCGCAGAGCAGCGGCTTATCATCTAAATTATGGGGTTGAATAAGAATAACTTCTTAGTTGGACTTTTCTGCATGCTCATAGAGACGATCAATAAGCTCACTAAATTGCTTGCTTTCAGCATCACTGAAACAGGTCAGTAACTGTTGCTCATAATCATAGGATATTGGCACAAGCTCGTCATAAACCGAAAGGCCGGTCTCAGTTAGCCGCAGCATGGAACGGCGTTTATCTGCGGGATCAAATTCTCGCTCTAAAAGCTTACGCTGTAATAATTTACTGATTGCCCGGCTAAGTATGGATTTCTCAATTTGAGTTTTTAGCGATACTTCGTCAGCTGAGATGCCTGGATACTCTCCCAAAACCGCCATAATTCGCCATTTAGTAATGCTGAGAGCGAACTTGGCGCTGTAGGTCTCCGAAATCAGCCCGCTGATGCGGTTGGACAGTATCGATAACCGATAGGGCAGATAGCGCTCTAACTGCAGTATTTCACGAGTTTTTTTAGTATTTGTGCGTGACATTTTATTTTCATTCATTTGGCGATGATGCTTGACATTAGTTGTAATTGCAACGAATAATGGTTGTGAATACAACTAATATTGATTACCCATAATAATGGGTCATAAGGAGACAGCATGAACGATGTTGAAAACAACCCCATGGGGCTTGATGGTTTTGAATTTGTTGAGTTCGCCGCCTTAGAGCGCGGTATTTTAGAGCCCGTGTTCACCATGATGGGTTTTACCCATGTTGCCAATCACAGGTCCAAGAATGTGGTGTTATTTAGGCAGGGGGATATTAATTTCATTATCAATTATGAGCCAAACAGCTACGCCCATTATTTTGCCAGTGAGCATGGTCCTTCTGCTTGCGGCATGGCCTTTCGAGTCAAAAATGCTCAGGCAGCCTACACCCGTGCCTTAGAGATGGGTGCTCAACCTATGGATATTCCCACGGGGCCGATGGAGTTGCGTTTGCCAGCTATCAAGGGAATTGGCGGAGCGCCCCTGTATCTTATCGATCGCTATGGTGATGGCAGTTCTATTTACGACATAGACTTTGAGTTTATTGACGATGTCGATCTACACCCTGCTGGTTGTGGTCTCAACGTAATCGATCATTTGACGCATAACGTTTACCGCGGTCGCATGAGTCACTGGGCTAGTTTCTATGAAAACATTTTTAACTTTCGAGAAATACGCTATTTCGACATTACCGGTGAGTACACAGGGTTAAAATCAAAAGCGATGTCTGCGCCCGATGGCAAGATACGCATTCCTCTTAATGAAGAATCTACCGGCGGCGGACAGATCGAAGAGTTTTTAATGGCCTATAACGGTGAGGGAATTCAACATATTGCCTTCTCTTGCGATGATATATATGCCACCTGGGATCAGTTAAAAGCTCAGGGGCTACCTTTTATGAAGGCGCCACCAGAGACCTATTACGAAATGCTCGAAGAGCGTTTACCCGGGCATGGTGAGCCTACTGAAGATCTACAATCTCGCGGCATTCTCCTAGATGGATCAACTCAGCAGGGCGATCCTCGTCTATTACTGCAGATTTTTTCAGGAACCTTAGTGGGTCCGGTATTCTTTGAGTTTATTCAGCGGAAAAAAGATGATGGCTTTGGCGAGGGTAACTTTAAGGCGTTGTTTGAATCCATAGAGCGTGACCAGCTGAAAAGGGGCGTACTAGGAACCAACAATTCACCAATAAAAGCTAAGAGTACTGAGGCGGTATAATTATGGATATTCAAGGTTTTCATCACGTGGCTTATCGCTGTGCCAATGCGAAGCAGACCGTCGAGTTTTACCAGCAGGTACTCGGCATGGACTTCCAGTTAGCCATAGCTGAGGACAAGGTTCCCTCTACCGGTGAACCAGATCCCTATATGCACATATTTTTAGATGCCGGTAACGGCAATGTGCTGGCATTTTTTGAATTACCTCAGTCCCCGGATATGGGTTCTGATTTAAATACACCTAAATGGGTACAGCATATAGCATTTAAAGTACCCGATATGGACGCGTTAGTAGCGGCCAAAGAGAGGATTGAAGGTTTAGGGATAGAAGTGTTGGGGCCTATTGACCACACCCTCTTTAAATCTATCTATTTCTTTGATCCCAGTGGGCATCGCCTTGAATTAGCGACCAACACAGCCCAGCCTGGTATGTTAGAAGAATTGCATCGAGTAGCACCGGCTATGCTTGAAGAATGGGATAAAACTAAGCGAGCACCTCAGCATGCTGCATGGCTCCATGATAAGGCTAAGTCATTCAACAAAGACACATTGTCATGAAGCTCGCATCTATTAAACAAGGTCGAGACGGTCAATTGGTCGTGGTTAACAGTTTGATGCAGCGCTATGTGTCGGTGGCAGACATTGCACCGACACTGCAGATCGCTCTGGACAATTGGAGTTGCTGCAAAGATCAGCTGCTGGCCGTTTATCAGCAATTAGAAAGTGGTGAGCTAGAAGGGCAACTATTTGATGCAGCACTCTGTGCTTCGCCACTACCCAGAGCTTTTCAATGGGCTGACGGTAGCGCTTATGTTAATCACGTAGAGCTGGTGCGCAAAGCGCGCAACGCGGAAATGCCAGCATCTTTTTGGACCGACCCACTGATGTATCAAGGCGGCTCAGACAGTTTTTTAGGGCCGCGGGAAGATATAGCCATGGCTGATGAAGCCTGGGGTATTGATTTTGAAGCTGAGGTTGCTGTGATTGTGGATGACGTTCCCATGGGTGTCTCTGCAGACCAAGCCAAGCAACATATCAAATTAGTAATGTTGGTTAATGATGTGTCACTGCGCAATCTTATTCCTGGTGAATTGGCTAAAGGCTTTGGTTTTTATCACGCAAAGCCTAGCAGTGCCTTCTCGCCAGTGGCGGTGACTCCCGAAACTTTGGGTAACGCTTGGGATGGCGCTAAACTGCATTTGCCTTTGCGCGCCATCTTAAATGGCGATTTAGTAGGGCAACCCAATGCCGGTGTTGATATGACCTTTGATTTTGGACAGCTCATTGCCCACGCCGCCAAAACTCGGCCTCTTTGCGCTGGCACCGTTGTCGGTTCTGGCACAGTGTCCAATCTAGATCGTTCCAATGGGTCCTGTTGTTTAGCCGAAGTTCGTATGCTTGAGATCATTACCAATGGCAATGCCACTACAGAATTTATGCATTTTGGCGATCGCATACAAATTGATATGTTAAATGACCATGGACAGAGTATCTTTGGTGAGATTGATCAAACGGTAATAAAGTATGTCAGCTAACACTGATCTCCAACTCTATGGCTATTATCGCTCCTCTGCAGCGTACCGAGTTCGTATTGCCTTGGCGTTAAAGCAGTTGGACTGCAAGCAGCTGCCGGTTAATTTGCTCAAAGGAGACCAGAAGCAGGAGTCCTACTTGCAGGTTAATCCTCAGGGGTTGGTGCCCACTTTAGCCACGGCGGAAGGTACAATCACCCAGTCACTTGCGATCATTGAATACCTTGAAGAGACTCACCCAAAATCGCCGGTGCTTCCAAGTAAGGCTATTGATCGTGCACATGTGCGGTCTATGGCTTATCAGATTGCCATGGAAATTCACCCGTTGAATAACCCAAAGGTAACCCAGTTTTTAATGGCAGAAATGGACGCGTCGGAAGCTGAAAAGTTGCGGTGGTACCATCACTGGATTAATGTGGGGTTTACTGCCTTGGAGCGCCGCTTAACTCTATCTAGTAGTAATGGCCGGTTTTGTTTTGGCGATGCAGTATCCCTAGCGGATATTTGTCTCATTCCACAGGTATACAACGCGCTCCGCTTTGATTGCCCATTGCAAGGTTACCCGACTATTGGCGCCATATACGACCACTGTCAAATGTTACCGGCCTTTGCAGTGGCCAGCCCAAAAGCTCAGCCTGATTATCCCTCTGAATAGCTCAGGTGTTATCAACAATGTGGTCTAACTTAGCAGCACAGATAAAGTCGTTGGTCGATAGGCCAGAGATTTCGTGAGTCGTAAATTTCAGTGAGCAATAGCCCCAGCCAAAGGCAATATCTGGGTGGTGCCCCTGCTGATCCCCAACCCATGCGATCAAATTTGCCATCTGTACGGCTCGGGCAAAACCCTTAAATTTAAATGCTCGAGAAATTTCTTTGCCGTCTGATGATAGTTGCCAGTCATTGTGCAACTGGTCCATCATGTCTTTGGCATCTTTTAAGCTCAGAGCTGGAATGCCCCCCTGGCAGGGTTCACAGTTGCGGTTGCTAAGGTCACAGGCTTGATTGTCGGTCATTTTAGTCATCCTCTTTTATGCGGTTAATTCAGTTGTTTGCGACGGTTCATAGGTCATTTCATATAGCCCTAGGGATTGAGCCTTTTTTATATCGCTCAGCAAGTCTCTTTCTGCGACTTGAAGAAGATCGTCGATTTCGTCGATTACATAGTAAATTGGCTGATGGATATCAATACGATAGGGCGTGCGCAAAATATCAATGACATTAAATTCACGACGCTCTGGGACTGGGCTATCAATACTATATATCAACTCTGTGGGTGACGAGTTAAGGCCAGATCCAAGCGCCTTATAGATGCCATTTTGTTTAATCAGACCAAATTCTATGGTGAACCAGTATAGACGGATCAGCCAACTATAATCTGCGGGTTTTACCTGCAGTCCAATTTTGCCAATAGTCTCAGAGAAATTCGCAAAACTAGGGTCTGTGAGCAAAGGCGTATGCCCAAAAATTTCATGGAAAATATCGGGTTCTTTAATATAGTCAAAATCAGCGCGGTTGCGAATAAAGGATGCGGCGGGAAATGTCTTCTCTGAGAGCGTTTTGAAAAAACGACCAAAGCTAATGAGTGCCGGCACAGGGGCCACGGTCCAACCAGTGAGAGGTTTTAGGCGCTGACTAATTTCGGAACATTGAGGGATCCTGTCACTGGGCATGGCTAGTTTTTCCAAACCATATAAATATTCATTGGCTGCATAGTGCTGGATATTGGCCTCTTGTTGATTGAATAGGTCAGACCAAACGCTGTGTTCTTTTGCGCTGTAGCCGATGAATCCACTACTGTCAGCGCTTTTGGCGGTGTAGTTGGTATGTTTTGCCATTTTTCTACCCTTTTTTGTAAGGATAGTATTACTGATATTTTCAGGTAATAACTTGTTATGCTGGGTATAAATCGGTATTTTAAGGGTATATTTACCGTAATTGGTGGCAATAAGGAAATTATTTACCATGGCGAATTTAGATAATTATGATCGTAGTATCTTACGAGTTTTGCAGGCAGATGGGAAAATTGGCAACCAAGATCTGGCTGAAAAGGTCAACCTTTCAAGTTCTCCCTGCTGGCGGCGGGTTAAAAAACTTGAGGAAGCCGGTGTCATCGACGGCTATGTGGCCATGCTTAATCCAAAATCTCTTGGGTTGACGGCTATGGCCTATGTGCATATAGCGCTACTGGATCATCGTCAGAAAACCATTGAAACATTAGACAACTTTGTTGCCACTCAGGAGCAGATTGTTGAGTGCTCCTCGATCACAGGATCCAATGATTACCTTCTTAAGATTATTGAGACAGATACTGAGAGTCTAGAGAAATTTATAATGCAGAGCCTGCTGCGTCTTGGGATTGTCCGCTCATCAACCACCAATTTAATTTTGCGTCAGCAAAAACACACAACTGCACTTCCTCTATGAACTGTCTCAATTAGCGCCTATTTAAAGTAGATAAAAGCGAGTAATTGAATAGAGCTACCCAAACCTGAATAGCTTTGTTATGGTGACTATTCATTAATAATAACATTTGGAGAAGGTCATGGAATCAGAAATTTGGGCAACATTTCAAGCTTCACGCGGTGCTAGTGCTACGTTTTTTCTTGCTATGGTAGTGGCCATTTGGGTTGCGGCTAGGTTCTGTAGTGTCATGGTCGAAAAAGAAGCGCCAGTCAGCGCTAAGGTCATTTGCTCTGTCTTTTCACTGTCAGTCTTCGCAATGAATTGGATTATATCTACTAGCATGGCAAATCAATTGATTGGTCATGCAAATGCCATGGCATCGCTGGGTGAGTCGGCGAGCCCTATGGCTAAAGGTTTTGCTGCGCAGTATGGTGGCGAAATGGCAACCATGCCCCATCCGGTAGCGATCGCACTTTTAGTGTCTGGTTTCTTGATTGCATTTTTGCCACTTTGGATGTCACCAAAGAAGTAAAAATATAGGCGAGTAAAAAGGCTACCCTAAGGGGTGGCCTTTTTTATGGATGGTATTAAATTAAGCGAACTTTAAAGTCGATCTTAATCAATAATTCAGAGTTGCTGAAGCAGTAGTTATGCATAGATTATTGCGTTCTCTGTTCTGGGAATAAAGCGCGTCAATTTCTAGGCAATGGCGACTTATAAAGTGATGGTCAATAGTATGAATGGCCTTAATCAGAGTCATAGACCTCAAACAAAAAGGTCGACACATCTTTAGCGGACCGGTTAGGGATTTCTTCCATCGGCATATGCCCAACATTGTCATAGATCACCAGTGTTGACTGCGCCAGGGTAGTAGAAAATAACTCAGCTACATCAACGGGTATTAATGAGTCTTCTCTCCCCCACATAATAAGTGCTGGCACACTAAATCCGCCGGCATCGACGGGCTCTTCGGTTGTGTTGTAAGTGCTAAAGCGACTTAGAGTGGCATCACGGCTTCCATCACGCAGCGCTAATTCATAATACCTTTGGATAAGCTCTTCGGTAACCATAGGCGAGTAGTTATAGGCTGAATTAACACCTTGTTTAGTCATCCAGTAAGGATCGATATATTTGGCAATGGCACGAAACCAGGGTTTACGCATTAAGCTGAAAAATACTGGCGCCTCTTTTTTATCTTGATCTAATTCATTTGCCTTTGCCTCTAACAGCTGTCTAAATTGGGGCAAACCTGAGGAATCAATTAGCAACATGGCCTCTACTTTTTCTGGATGAGCCAGGGTATAGCGCCAAGTAACCCCACCGCCCATAGAATTACCCCCTAGGGTAAATTTATCTATTCCCAAATGACGAACCACCGCATCTACGGTTCTCAATTGTGCTGGAGAACCATAACGCTTGTCGGGCACAGCTCCGGTTAATCCATGCGCGGGAAGGTCCATCGTAATAATGCGATAGCTCTCACCCAGAATTCCTACCCAGGGTTCCCAAGTATGTAGCGAAGCGTTAGACCCATGGACTAAAACGACCGCTGGACCATTTGGGTTTCCTTCATCTCTAAAGTGTATGCGGGCACCATTCTCCATCGTAAAGAATTGTGATTTTTCACTCGTGTACTTGGCATCTACCTGGTCTTGCGCCAATTCGCCTTTAAACAGAAAAATTCCGGCACAAAGGATTATGACGATGATGCTGGCAATGATGCTTCTGATTATCTTCATGGCAAGGTCTCGAATTCTTTTACTGGGTAATGATCTATGAATGCGGTTTGCAGTATCTTTTATTGGCGCATTGAAAATAAATTACACAGCATCTGGCTTTTAAAGGATGGATCTGTTTTGACAACATAGCATCTCAGCCAAGACTTTATCAAATACTGTAGTCCAACTTGTCGGCATAATATTTTATAGGGGCTCTATAACCGTTCACAAAACACCAAATCTCAATTCAATTTATTAGTCATCAAGTATTTTGTAGCGACAAGCCATGCAGATTGATGTTACTTGCTTATGCGGTTTTAACATTAATGGTGAGCGGTTTTATCCTGATGCACAAAACTGATATGACTAGTGGCTTTCATCCGCCGTGCTAGGTCCATTTCATTAACGGCAACGCCATTAAGAGAGAGAATAATAAAAAGCAATAAGTACAGCACCTGACCACTCCTGATTTCGGAGAGAACACAATAGTTACTTTTAAGTCATATTAAAAATGAATATTAATTATCTCCGGCATACCGAATTTGGTATGAGTAGTCAAAAATTATGCTTCAATAGAGTTGTAGCAGTTTCACCATGGCTTGGGCTGGTGCTGAAAGAGCATGCCGACGACGAGTAAATATGCCAACCTGACGCTCTATACTAGGACCTAAAATAGGTTTGCAGACTGCACCTAGCCTTTGCATTTGCTCGCCGCAAAGTGCCGGCACTAATGCCACACCTGCACCTGCAACGACCATGGCGCCTACTGTCGTTAACTGAAAAGCTTCAAATATCTGTGGCGCTTGCGGCGCAGACTTAGCAATTAGTTGGTCAACCCACTGACGAGTACTGGAGCCTCGGTTTAAGGCGATTAGGGGTTCCTTAAACAGATCGCTGACAGCAATATTTTGTTTCGCAGCAAGCGCATGATGGGGTGGAAGGATAGCAATAAAGCGATCAGTAAACAGAGGTGAGAAATCGATGCCATCAAGTCTATCTGGTTTGAAGGTAATGCCTAGTTCGGCTCGGCCTGACTGTACCGCACTGATGACTTCTTCCATAATAATATCCTGCACGGTCAAGGTGATATTCGGGAACTGCTGACCATAGTCGGTCAACACCTTAGGTAGACAATTACTGGCATAGGATGGCATGGCTGCAATCGTCAACTTACCGCGCTGCAGCGTAAATAACTGGCGTAAATCGTCGAAACCCTCGGCCCAATCCCCAAGTAAGCGCTTCGCAATAGGCAAGAACTGTAGCCCTTCTGGTGTCAGTTCTACTGATCGCGTTGAGCGGGCGAATAGTAAGCCCCCACTCGCTTGCTCAAGTTTTCTAATTGATACGCTTAAGGCCGGTTGAGAGATATGAAGCCGCTCGCAGGCTTCTGCAAAGCTACCAACCTCAGCAATGGCGACAAAGCCGCGTAGCTGTTTAATGGTTATAGTACTGGCGCTATTATTATTTATATTCATAATTTAAATCTATTAATTATTTGTTTTATACAATTTGAGTTAATTATAAAGCTCAGGCAATCTAGGTCAATTAACATTGACCCTAAGAGATTTAGTGAATGAAGCATGACAGCACACAGCCACTTTGGCAGCCGAGTATTGAGCGAATTGATGCCAGTAATCTAAAGCGCTTTGACGAGTACCTTGCGCAAAAGCTGGGCTTAACGTTCGATGACTACCAGCAGCTTCATCAGTGGTCAGTGGACCAGCCTAACCTTTTCTGGGAACACATCTGGCAATTTACGGACATTCGCGCCTCGCAGGGCTGGGACAGTTTGCTCCGCGACGGTGAACAATTTCCTGGGGCTGTTTGGTTTGAAGGCGCGCGACTTAATTATGCCGAAAATTTACTGCGTAATCGCAGTGACAAAGTAGCCCTAATTTCGCGGCTGGAAAATGGCTCACGCAAAACACTCAGCTATAAACAGCTCTATCAGCAGGTATCTGCATGTGCCGCCGCTCTGCGTCAACTGGGTGTTACCAAGGACGATCGCGTGGCTGGTTTTATGCCTAATATTCCTGAGACTATTGTCGCCATGCTAGCCACTGCCAGCATTGGCGCTATCTGGTCTTCCTGTTCCCCAGACTTTGGCATCAATGGTGTGATGGATCGCTTCGGTCAGATCCAACCCAAGGTACTGTTTGGCTGTGATGGTTATTTTTACAATGGCAAAACCATTAACTCGCTGCCGCGTATCGAAGAAATTTGTGGCAAGATTGAGAGTATTCTTCAAGTGGTAGTGGTGCCGGTAATAGATGATGCAGTGCCGACAGGTGGTGTTTCCAATAGCGTTTCCTATGATAATTTTTTGTCTATCCACCATGGTACCGAGTTAGTTTTTGAGCAACTGCCATTTAATCATCCGCTTTATATTATGTATTCTTCTGGTACCACCGGCGTACCTAAGTGCATTGTCCACAGTGCAGGTGGCACATTGATTCAGCACCTTAAAGAGCAGCAGTTGCACACTGATCTAAAGCCCGACGATAAGCTATTTTATTTCACCACCTGTGGCTGGATGATGTGGAACTGGCTAGTCAGTGGTTTGGCGTCAGAAGCGACATTGGTACTTTATGATGGCTCGCCATTTTACCCCGAAGCTAAGTCATTAATTGATATGGCCGAAGAGGAACAGGTGAGTATATTTGGCACAGGCGCTAAATATATAAGTTCCCTAGAAAAAGCGGGTGTAGTGCCGCGAAAGACTCATAATTTGCAACATTTAAAAACGCTACTCTCCACTGGATCGCCACTCTCTCATGAAAGCTTTCGTTATGTTTATGCTGATATCAAAAGCGATCTCTGCCTAGCGTCTATTTCCGGTGGCACTGATATAATTTCTTGCTTTGTGCTTGGCAACCCTTGCATACCAGTATGGGAAGGTGAAATTCAGTGCCCTGGACTGGGTATGGCAGTAGAGATATGGGATGACGAGGGCAATGCCATCACCGAGCAAAAAGGGGAACTGGTATGCACTAAGCCCTTTCCCAATGCACCTATCTATTTTTGGAATGATCCCGAAGACAAAAAGTATCTCAGTGCCTATTTTAAAACTTACCCTGGAATCTGGGCTCAGGGAGATTATGGTGAAATTACGGTGCACAACGGGGTGATTATTCATGGCCGCTCGGATGCAGTGTTGAACCCTGGTGGCGTCCGAATAGGCACCGCAGAAATTTATCGTCAGGTTGAGAAGCTCAACGATGTAGTCGACAGTATCTGTATTGGTCAAAAGTGGGATGATGATGTGCGAGTGGTATTATTTGTTGTCTTGCGCGCCGGGGTTGATCTCGGTGATGCCCTGCAAAAGACCATTCGACACTCTATTCGCAGCGAGACTACACCGCGCCATGTGCCAGCAAAAATTATTGCGGTTACCGATATCCCACGAACTATTAGTGGCAAAATTGTGGAGCTCGCGGTGCGTAAAGTAGTGCATGGGGAGGTGGTGACTAATACCGATGCACTAGCCAATCCCGAGGCATTAGAGCAGTTTAGAGATATAGCAGAACTGCAGAGCTAGAAAAGCACCTTAAAATCCAAAATTCTGGGCTTTAAGGCACCTTTCTTTGACATATTCATGACTAGAAATTGTTACTAAACGGCAGTTTTAGGACACCGCTTACGTGTTAAAAGGTAATCACGAGATTTTCTGAGTTCTTTTTTACTTAAAGTGCCGTCTTTATTTCTATCGGCAGCCTTGAACATACTATTTTTTATTGTACATCCGGCTTGCTCGAGCTCCACCATTGTGACCAGATCGTTCGAGTCAAGATCAAATCTTTTCATTAAATCACTAGCAATAGCGCCGCTTGATAAAAACGTTAATACTAAAATACTTAATACTTTATTCACTTTCCATTCTCCGTTAAGGGTTAAAAAATTTCGCGTTAAACATATTATC
Source organism: gamma proteobacterium HTCC2207 (assembly GCA_905182275.1). Classification (GTDB taxonomy): domain Bacteria; phylum Pseudomonadota; class Gammaproteobacteria; order Pseudomonadales; family Porticoccaceae; genus HTCC2207. Next base: position 13,443 of record CAJJAU010000019.1, on the reverse strand, counting down.
GATACCGCTGCGCTCAATGTTGACAGCGAGCACATTATAGTCATTAAGTTTACACTGTCAACTTAAAAATAAACTGGTGGTGCAAAGCAATTTTGGTCTAATACTTATCTAAACTATTCATCTTTGGCTAAGCATTTTGCATGCCAACTTCTATCGGCTGATATTTAGGCTGGTAGACTAATAGTCTGCATAATTCGTGATTTATTTTGGTGCAAAAACTAGATTTGTACCGAAAGCGCACCACATAGGGGCTTTACTACTGCATGAAAGAACGAATGTTTAACACACCACTATTAGATAAATACGTGGTTAGCGCGCTGTGGGACATGCCTGGATATTAAACGTAGGTATGCTCTCTATACAATAGTGGAATAAAATATTTTATTCGACTGATTGCCGATAACACGGAGTAAAGATACCAGACATAGGTGCTTCCGTACGCACATTGGCGGCTACTTTTCTGACTGGGGCGGCAGTTTTGCGACAAGAGTCATTGAGGCATGTTTATTGGGCTCTATAAGTGTATTCTCAAGGATCATTGGCAGTGCTATCTGTTCTACGAATTCTCCAGGTTTGACTTCTATAGTAACCGTGCTGTGGGCTGGAATGGTAAAACGGTCGCTGCTAAGACCTAAGCTGTAGGGCCCGGTATATCGAGCCTCAAAGTCAGCATCTGAGGTGTTTTGCAAATCAATTTCAGCGATCACGGTGTCCGGTTGGTAACGCATCCCTGTAAGCTGTAAGCTCGCCGCTAGTAAAGGCGCTAAGTCAGCTTGTCGCCCAATCAGCATATTTTTAAACCACACCACAGTGCGTTTAGCGAATAAGGCTTGCTTAATCGAGTCTGCGGTTTTCTCTTTGGCGAATACTAGTGTGACCGGTCGATGTCCACCCTCATGTGGTTTGTAATCCCAATCTATTAAATCATGCACATCGGAGGTACCTATTAATGCAAGATCATAATCTAGCGCAGTTTGAAATGCCGCTTCGGCATACCAAGGCCCGTTGGCAACTTCAATTCCGTGGAGCATTCCTTGCTTAATATTGTTGGCATGAAAATCATTCATTTTGGTGATACCCGATGTTGCTCGGTTTGACCAATTAGGATGATTCCAAAACATAAATGCGCCTTGCTGATGAGCGGCCTCAACCGCTTTTTGAGCGGGCCATTGGATTGCTGCTTCACCAAATATTTTTGTATCAGTTGAGGTTTTAGCATCGCCTTCTACGTTCATTAGCTTATTGGCATCATCAACAAAAATAGCATTAATGTGCCCGACAGGCTCATAGCGAGTAATTTCGCTACCACGCAATACAATCACATCGGAGCCCTTGGCTGATTCAGCGGCTTGCTGGTGAGCTCGATTTCGGTCGGCATGGGGGATGTCGGCAAGATGTGGCTGCCATTCTAAGTGTTCGGTTATAGCGATAGCATCCAATCCGTCCTGCTGTGCCTCAGCTACACGTATATTAGGCCAGACATGGCCGTCTGAGAAAACACTGTGGGTATGCAGATCAACCACCAGAGTTTGATAGTCTGCTGTATCGGGGAACACAATTGCGCGCTGAGAAGACAGTTTAGGCGTACTGGCTTTTTCGTGGCCAATGGACGACGTAGTCAGAGCAGATAAGGCAACAGAAAAGCCCAAGAGTAGGCAGTATTTTACAGGGTTCATTATCGACTCCTAAAACTTCAATGTTAGATCAGTATTACCTATCGTTGTGACATTAACACTACTGTTAATCGATAGACAACTGTTGTGAAACAACATTATGAGATTAGAGAGTCGATTGACTTCTTCGCCTAAACAAAAAAACCCCAGCCCGAAAAGGCTAGGGTTTTTCTGTCACTCAAGGTCTAACACCTACACTACTATCTCGGGGGAGAATGTATGCAATCATCACTTGCCTTTTATTTGACAGCGTATTCACAAGTAGTTCATTTTATTTTAAAAATAAAGTAATTAACGCATTAATTATCGATTCACAAATATAGGTATGAATTCCATAACAAAAAACCCCAGTCTTAAAAGACTAGGGTTTTTCGCTACTCGGGGTCTATCACTTGCTTAACTATCTCGGGGGAGAATATATGCAATCATCACTTGCCTTTAATTTGACAGCGTATTCTCAAGTAGTTCAATTTATTTATAGTTAAAATAATTATGCTTTAATCAAAAAGGCGATTCCATATCACCCATACGCACAAATACTGACTTCAATTGAGAATAATGCAAAATAGCCGCCTTTGAATTTTCACGTCCTACTCCCGACATTTTTACCCCACCAAACGGTACCTCCACAGGAGCATCATTGTAAGAATTGATAAAACAGGTGCCGGCATCCAGCGCGTCGACCATCCGGTGAGCGCGGCTTAAATCAGCCGTAAATACACCCGCGGCTAGGCCAAATTCTGTTGCGTTGGCTCGGCCAATAACCTCGTCTTCATTTTCAAAAGAAAGTACTGACATGAGAGGACCAAAAACTTCCTCACGGGCGATACTCATATCATCTGTGACATCAGCAAAAACGGTGGGTTGTACATAATAACCTACCCCAGCAATACGATTTCCTCCGGTGACCAGTCGAGCGCCCTCGGCCTTACCTTTTTCAATATAGCTGAGGACGATGTCTAGTTGGCGCTCACTTACCATTGGGCCAAAATTGGTGCTCTCATCTTGTGGGTCACCTATAACGGCTAAATCGAGCCGCTCGGTGAGTCGTTTTAAGAACGCATCTAAGATCCCCTTCTGAACAAAGACTCGGGTTCCATTTGAGCAAACCTGACCGGTGGAATAGAAATTGGCTAAAATCGCGCCGCTGACAGAGTTCTCAAGATCGGCATCATCAAAAATGACGAGCGGTGATTTACCACCCAGCTCCATAGTGACGTGCTTCATTTGAGAGGCTGCAGCTGCGTAAACTTTGCGGCCCGTCGGCACGGAGCCAGTAAGAGAGACTTTGTCCACACGAGGATCAGAAACCAGAGCTGCGCCAACATCGCCCAGGCCTTGAATAACATTATATAAACCCGCGGGTAGCCCGGCTTCGACTAAAATTTCAGCTACTTTGAGGGCACATAGGGGGGTTGTCTCAGAGGGCTTGAATATCATCGCGTTGCCGCAGGCAAGTGCAGGGGCGCCTTTCCAGCAGGCAATTTGGGTTGGATAATTCCATGCACCAATACCCACACAAAGACCTAAGGCCTCGCGTCGAGTATAGGCCCAGTTACCCTCGCTCAAGGGAATATGCTCACCGGTGATTGACCCCGCCAGCCCGCCGAAATATTCTAGAGCATCAGCCGCACTGGTGGCATCAACATAAAGAGTTTCAGACATCGGTTTTCCTGTGTCATAGGTTTCCAAAACAGATAGTTCTCGATTACGCTCACGCATAATAATTGCTGCGCGCTGTAAAACTCGTCCACGTTCGGTTCCAGATAGTCTCGCCCAGGCTTTTTGCGCGTTTAATGCGCTATTTACTGCGTGCTCAATAATGTCGGATGTCGCCGAATAGACGCGAGCAATAATTGCCCCTGTTGCTGGATAGATCACATCAATCGGCGCGCCATTAGTGTCTTCAACATATTCGCCATTAATGAAATGACTGGCGGTGGGTTGTGTCATTATTTGGTACTCCTAAAATTAAGTATTTCTATTGGCTACAGATTCAGTTGCTTCAACTAAAAAGACGTTGACTCCAATTTGTTAGAGCGATTTCAAGCCTACGTTTATGGTCAAAGACCACTGGACTGGCAGATTAGCCGAGAATATCACGCTATGCGTGTTTAGGCACTTACAGTACTGCCAGTTTGTGGCTAATAGCATTGATAACAGCGGCGGTAAATACTATTGTGCGTGCGGCAGTGACACGTTTAAATTCAACTGCATTATACTGGTTGCTAGCAATAGCATAGTTTTTAAGATTCTAATGAAGGCGTCTAGACTGATGGGAAAACAACAAAGTTACGATTATATTGTCATAGGCGCAGGTTCGGCGGGCGCTATCGTAGCCTCGCGTTTAAGTGAAGATTCTAACTGCAGTGTACTACTAGTTGAATATGGCGGTGGCGATGGTAGTGTTTTTGTGCGGATGCCTTCGGCGCTTGGTATTCCCATGAATACCAAAAAATATAATTGGGGATTTGAGTCTGCACCGGAACCCTATTTGGACAATCGGCGCATGAATTGTCCGCGTGGCAAGGTCATGGGAGGGTCCTCATCCATTAACGGGATGGTTTATGTAAGAGGGCATGCCTTGGATTTTGATGAATGGGAGTCTCTTGGTGCCACTGGATGGAACTATCAAAATTGCTTGCCCTATTTTAATAAGCTAGAAAACCATCAATGTGTGACCAGTGAATACACTGGCAGTGAGGGTCCTGTTGCCATAAGTGGCGGCAATAATATGCGCAATCCACTGTATCGCGCCTTTATTGATGCAGGGGTGGAATCTGGATACAGTGAAACCGAAAATTATAACGGTTATCGTCAAGAGGGCTTTGGTCAAAAGTTCATGAACGTAGACCGAGGCATTCGCGCATCGTCAAGTTATGCTTATTTAAAGGATACCAAAAAACGGCCTAATCTCACCATTCTGAAAAGAGCATTAGTCACGAAAATTACTTTTGACAATAAAACTGCCACAGGCATTGAATACAGGCTAAGAGGGCAGATACAAAACGTTAGTGCCCGACGAGAAGTGATTCTTTGCGCGGGGTCAATTGGCTCCCCACACTTACTGCAGGTCTCTGGCGTGGGCCCCAAAGATAAATTGGTTGAAGCTGGCATTAATGTAGTTCACGACTTACCGGGCGTTGGTGAGAATCTTCAAGATCATCTAGAGTTCAACTTTCAATACCGCTGTAAGCAACCTATTACCCTCAATAGCGAGCTAGGCTTGTTTAAAAAAGCATTGATTGGAGCTCAGTGGTTGCTGTTTAAAACCGGTCTAGGACGGACCAATCACTTCGAGTCATGTGCATTCATTCGCTCCAAGGCGGGGATAAAATGGCCCGACATTCAGTACCATTTTTTACCGGGTGCCATTAGCTATGATGGCACTGTTGCATTTACTGGGCATGGATTCCAAGTTCATGCCGGGCACAATAAACCGAGTAGTCGTGGCTATGTTAGAGCTCTCTCTGGGGATATTAGCCAGCATCCTGAAATACTATTTAATTATTTGGCAACAGAAGACGACCGCGAAGGGTTTCGTAATTGTGTTCATTTAACGCGAGAAATTATGCGTCAACCCGCGATGGATGAATTTCGCGGTGAGGTTATTCAGCCTACTAATGATATACAAAGTGATGAGCAAATTGATGCGTTTATTCGCCAATCTGTTGACAGCGCTTATCATCCCTCATGCACCTGTAAAATGGGGACTGATGCAATGGCGGTTGTCGACCCTCAGCTCAGAGTGCAGGGGCTCAATAATATTAGAGTTATCGATTCTTCAATATTTCCAACTATTCCCAATGGTAATTTAAATGCGCCAACCATGATGGTGGCTGAGCGGGGTGCGGATTTAATTAAAGGGAACACCACAAGTCCGGCGTCGTCGGTTGATGTATATATCGATGAGCATTGGCAAGAGCGGCAAAAAGAAGGCGTGGCTGTTCGGGTGTCGTAAAAAGTGTAGTATTGTTTGAATAATAAAAGCGCAAAGTCAAACGAGGCGTGCCAATAAACGGATAGGGAGGCAGCATATGATGCTATTGATTTGGGTTAGATTTAAAAAGGCCGTTCGACTATGACTGAAAAATCTGACGCTGAAGGTACTCTTGCAGCTGCGGTGAGAAATACAGAACGCCTAATGGAGGTAGACCCAAAGCTGGCGGTTGAACAGGCAGGTGAAATTTTGAATGCCGTACCTGATTACCCTCCAGCACAGTTGTTATTGGTCACCGGGCAACGTCATTGCGGTAACCATTTAATGGCTTTGGAGCTGATTAATAAATTACTGCCAGTACAAGCCCGGTGGGCGGCTGCACATTTTGAATATGCCTTATTACTAGCAGTTCTCGAGCGAGGCGATGAGGCAATTGAGGCTTTACGAACGACTGTTGGGCTAAAACCTCAGCACCCTGAAGCATGGCGGCTTCTTGCAGATCACTTGATGGCTATAGGCGATTCCTCTGGTGCAGACGAGGCATATACTCGCCACATCCAAAGTTCTGTCAGCGATCCGCACTTGCAGCAGGCAGCGAGTGCGATGATAGAAAATGATATTCCCAAAGCGGAGCTTCTTCTCAAGGCGCAATTAAAAAAAGCCCCCACTGATGTTCCTGCCATTCGCATGTTGGCAGAAGTAGCAGTGCGCTGCGGTAATAATGACGATGCAGAAAAACTTCTCGAACGCTGTCTTGATTTAGCGCCTAGTTTTACTGCAGCACGGTTTAATTATGCCACTCTATTACATCGCCTTAACAAATCGTCTCAAGCACTGGTTGAAATCGAACAACTGTTATTGGTAAGCCCGAGCAATCCTAGCTACCGTAATCTGACGGCGGTTATTCTCAGCCGAATTGGCGATTATGAGCGCTCTAGCAGTATGTATGCCCAATTGTTATCTGAATATCCTGCTAATGCAAAGATATGGCTGAGCTACGGACATGTATTAAAGACAGAAGGTAGGCAGGAGGAGTGCATCGAGGCGTATCGTAACAGTATTGAACGTAATCCGAGTTTCGGGGAAGCCTATTGGAGTCTGGCAAATCTAAAGACGTTTCGGTTCTCTCAACAAGACATGACTGCCATGCAGTTGCAGGTCAGGGGCGACAAACTGACCCAAGAGGATCGCGTTCAGTTTGAATTTGCCCTTGGCAAAGCGGCAGAAGATGCTGCTGAGTATGCGGTATCTTTCGAGCATTATAATCAGGGCAATAGCCTCCATCGCGAGGGTATTCGCTACGATGCGGACGGCAATACCGCTAGAACGGAGCGTCTTAAGCGAAAATTTACATCGACATTTATGAAAGACCGAGCTGGCTCAGGTCACGATACGGCCTCGCCAATCTTCATTGTGGGAATGCCGCGTTCAGGGTCTACACTGTTGGAGCAGATTCTGGCCAGTCACTCATTGGTCGAGGGAACCACAGAGCTACCTGACATCATCAGTATGGCACTAGAAATGAGTACTGAAGGTGACACTAGTGAAAACGCCCAGTACAGCAATATTTTAGCGACTAAAAGCCATGACGAGTTGCGAGAACTCGGCGCCCAGTATCTTGAACGCACCCGTGTTCATCGTAAAACTGACAGCCCATTTTTTATTGATAAAATGCCTAATAATTTTTTGCATATCGGCATGATTCATTTAATTCTCCCCAATGCCAAAATTATTGATGCGCGAAGGCATCCTATGGGCTGCTGCTTCTCTAATTTTAAGCAGTACTATGCTCGAGGTCAAAATTTCAGTTATAGCCTCTCAGATATTGGTCGGTTTTATCATGATTATGTTGAGCTAATGGCACATTTCGATACGGTATTGCCAGGACGTATCCACCGCGTGATTTATGAACAAACTGTTGAGGACACTGAGACTCAAGTGCGCAAGCTATTGGACTATTGCCAGTTGGAATTTGAACCGGCGTGCTTACGCTTTTTTGAAACCCAGCGAGGGGTGCGTACGGCTAGTTCAGAGCAGGTGCGTCAGCCTATCTATAGGCAAGGTATGGAGCAATGGGCTAATTATGAGCCGTGGTTGAAGCCATTAAAAGACTCATTGGGGCTAGTGCTGGATAGTTATCCTGACATCCCATCGCGATAATGCCATGCGGTTAAGGCCAGTTATAAAGAGGCTTGTCAGCAAGAGATTATGGTCTACTATTAACAAAACTAATCAATTGATTAGGTAAATGCCCTTCTCTGGGGTGTTTTAGGTAGCTTTGAGCTAAGAAAAAGAGTAACTTTAAACTTTAAATTTTTGGGGGATGTAGCATGAAAGCTGTAACAGCGAAAAAAATTCCAAATAAGTTCGGCCGCGCTCCACTTGCGGCAGCTATTTTATTATTGAGTCCTGGGCTGCTTGCTCAGCAAACTCAAGGCATTGAAGAGGTCGTGGTTACCGCGCAAAAGCGTGCCCAGAATCTGCAAGACGTGCCTATTAGCATCCAGTCGCTTGGTAATGAGACTTTAAGCGAATTGGGTATTCAAGATTTCCAGGACTACGCTAAAATGCTTCCAAGTGTCTCCATGACACCATCACTGGGCGCCGGTTCTAGTTTTACGCTAGTTTATATGCGTGGTATCGCTACAGCCGGAGATGGCCAAGCAACTACATCGCAGCCAAGTGTGGGTATGTATCTTGATGAGCAACCAATTACTACTATTCAGGGTAACCTTGATATACATATGTATGACGTTGCTCGTGTAGAGGCGCTATCTGGGCCTCAGGGCACCCTTTATGGTGCTAGTTCACAAGCCGGAACAATCCGTATTATCACTAACAAGCCTGATTTGAACGAATTTTCTGCAGGTTATGGCTTAGAAGGAAATATGGTTGATGGTGATGACGCAGGCTATGTAGCCGAGGGTTTTGTCAACATACCTCTCACCGACAATATGGCAATTCGTTTAGTGGGCTGGAATCGTAGTGATGCCGGTTATATCGATAACGTTCTTGGAAGCCGAACATTCCCGGGCGTGGCTAGCACTACTGCCGATGACATCATTGTTACTAATACAGCCACAGCTGAAGATAATTACAACACCATGGAGACTATGGGCGCCCGCGCCTCATTGCGTATCGACTTAAATGATAGCTGGACGGTAATGCCGCAGGTTATGTATCAAAAGCAAGAAGGGCAAGGATCATGGGGTGAAGATCTGAGTGATTTCGTTGCCGAAGATCAGTCGGTTACTCACTTCCAGAATGAATTTACAGACGATGAGTGGCATCAGTTGGGCTTGACCATCGAGGGTAGCATCGGCAATTTTGATGTTAGTTATGCGGCGTCTTATCTTGATCGTGAAGTTGACGGCTCATTTGATTACAGCGATTACTCCTACTGGTATGACACAGCCTATACCACAGGTTATTACGCTGACCTTCACTTTGCTAATAGTGGCGATCGCGCAGTTCCGAACATGTTTTTCCCTGACGCGGGAACTCGAGTCATGGGTGGCGCTTATTTCACCAATGATGATGGCTACAAAAAGACCAGCCATGAATTGAGAATCAGCTCTCCACAAGATAATAGAGTGCGTGGTCTGGTTGGACTTTTCTATCAGAATCAAAAGCACGACTTCCAGCAACACTGGAGAGTCGATGGTCTGGCAGATAGCATGGAGCCGAACCAAGATAATCCTAATCCACGCTTTGACAGTACCGTTTATCTGAACAGCTTGGATCGTGAAGATACAGATGAAGCTGTTTTTGCGAGCCTTAGCTACGACATTACTGATGATCTTGAAGTGACGGTGGGAACACGTTTCTTTAAACCAGAAGTTACGGTAAAAGGATTCTTTGGTTTCGGACTAGGCTTTACGCCTATGTGGTCATCTAATGGTGAGAACAGATGTAATTTGTTCCCCACGGGACAAGCTGATTATAAAGACAAACCTTGTCTGAACGTTGATAAAGGTATTAATGAGAGTGAAAACGTAAGTCGAGTTAATCTTACTTGGCAGATTTCCGATGACCATATGATGTATGGAACTTGGTCTGAGGGTTACCGTCCGGGTGGTATTAACCGTGCACCTGGTGCGGGTAATTATACATCTGACTTCCTGACTAACTGGGAATTAGGTTGGAAGACGCAGTGGATGGATAACACCTTGCAGTTTAACGGAGCAGTGTTCAAAGAAGAGTGGGATGATTTCCAAATTTCATTCACTGGCGCTAACGCCATCACTCAGGTTGCCAATGGTCCATCTGCAGAGGTACTCGGATTAGAGGGGCAGATTCTTTGGGTTCCTACTGATAACTTAACAGTATCAGGAGCATTCACGTTTATTGATTCTGAGTTACTTAGCGACTACGCCAACTTTGACGCTGATGGTAATGTGACTAAAGTACTTGCTCCAAAAGGAACGTCATTACCTGTGACGGCTGACTTTAAGGGTAATATTGTTGCTCGCTATACGTTTGAGGCAGGTGGGTATGACAGTCATATACAGGGTGCTTTCTCCTACGAGGGCGAAAGAGGTTCAAGTATGAATCAGGCAGATAACGCAATTCGAGGGGACGTACCTTCTAATACTTTCCTTGATCTTAGCGCCGGTATTGCCACAGGCTCATATTCTGTCGACTTCTTCATTAAGAATGCAACTGATGAAGATGCGCCACTTTATCTAACCAGTCAGTGTGCTGCAGGAACCTGTGGAGCTCAAAACTACGGTGTTCGTGCTAGACCGCGGACTGTAGGTGTGCGTTTTTCTAAGGACTTCTAGTAAAAGTAGATAGTAAGAGTAAGAGTAAAAAAAGGGCCCAACTGCACTGGCAGTTGGGCCCTTTTTATTTTCACCACTACATTCTAATACTGGCCTGTAGTCAATCATCCATGCTCATACTGTCGGATCTTGGACAAGACATCATCCCGTTCAATGTAGGTTCCGCGCAGTGCTCTGTTGCCGGTCTGTGGGTAAAACTCACCACGCCCATGTAAGATTCGACGGTTATCGAAAATAATCAGGTCGCCGGCTTTAAAGGGGAAGCTTACTTGGTACTCTGCAGAATTAGCCTTTTCCATGTAGCATCTTAATGCGGCGTAAGTGGCTTCAATCTCATCAAAACTTGCCTGTAAGGGTGCTCGAGAAAATGGCAACATTCTGATCTCAGATAGCTCACCGTTGTCGTCTAAGTTAATAGTGGGCGCTTCCCAGCGGTAGTCTTTTGGTCCGGCTCTGTTGGCATAACACCATTTTGTAGTGGTCAGTGTCTTATAGTGCTCGGGGAATTGTTGCTCAATATCTTTAGCCACTTTAAAGCCGTCAGTCATGGTGCTTTCACCCCCCTGAGCATCAGCAATCCGACAATGAAGTATCTGAATTCCCGGTGGTGATTCGCGAGTCGGTATATCGGTATGGGCTGCTAGGTAGTGACTGGTGTAGGCATTACTGTCGCCGTCGGGTTTTGATATGACGTCGAAAATTCGATCAAAATGTGTCTCCCGTACAGGTCCTATCCGCTGAGCGAACTGCTCAACCAATTCCAGATCGGTGGTTAAGTCTCTGAGCCGTGCAAAACCGTAACGCCTTACGCTGAGTAACACCTCATGTAAAAGTTGTTCACTAATTTCACCGTGAACGGCGTAAAAGCTGGGTGGTTCTGAAAAGTCCGCAGCGCTCCATAGTTGTGGCTTTGAATTTTCGGGTGGTTGATGAGTACTATGAGCGTAAAGCCATGCGGGGTTGAAGCGGCTACTATGCTGATCGTCAGCCCAGGTGACACAAAGTGCTCCCTGGACATCAACCTCAACGGTTGCAGCTTCAATATCGGCGGGTATGTCACGCAGATCCAGCAAGTGTTCTCGAGTTACTTGATTTAAGCATTGCTCACAGCAGCAATTATCCCGCAGCCATAGTGGGTGTAACTTAGATTCCTGTTTATTGCTCCAGCTGAGCATAATGGCTTTATGACGAATCTTTGCAGACCTAATCGTTTCGCTTGGCGGCCAATATCGACTATCGGGGGTGGGAATAATATTAGTGTCTTGCACAGCAAAGCCCTCTATTGAGACTATCTAATCTAAACCCTCCAAAGCACTGGCAACGGGCTCTAAAGGTGGACAAGATTTACGTGAATTTAAGTCAACATGCAGTAAGAACTGAGAGCCAGTGGCACAGACAGTACCCTGAACATTTTTCATCTCATGGTACAGGTCTAGTTTTTTACCCTTGGCCAATTTAATAGTCGTGAAAGCAAAAACCTGTTCTCCTGCGTGACACTCATTAATGTAGTCAATTTTCATGTCTACGGTGAAGTAGCTATAGCCACGGGCGACATACTCGGGATCTGCGCCCAGCCGTCGCAAAATAATGTCACTGGCTTTAGAGAAAACCTCAGCATAATGGCTATCGTTCATGTGGCCATTAAAGTCGATCCAACTAGATGGAACCACTCGACTTACGGTCAATACAGAGGCTCTTTGGGTAAGAGTCGTCTGGGGCTCGACAGACTTAGCTTCGAGTTCATGATCTATCTTATTGAGTAGATTTCCTGCCCCCCAATTTTTGAGTTTTAAGGCACGCATCATGGCAACCAGGTTGTCATCGCGAATATGCTCCAATTCTTTAATCGAGTACTGTCCAGATTGTTCATCTGATTGGCTGGCAATCTTGTCAACTAACTCATCGGTAAGCTCGGGCACATTCATAAGTTTGGTCCATGGCCATTCTAATGCCGGCCCAAACTGCTGAATAAAATGCGCCATACCGGATTCTCCACCGGCTATGCGATAGGTTTCAAACATTCCCATTTGCGCCCAGCGCAGGCCAAACCCATAACGAATAGCGTCGTCAATTTCTTGTGTGGTTGCAATACCATCGTTGACCAACCATAAACCTTCACGCCATACCGCTTCTAGGAGGCGGTCAGCAATATGCGCGTCAATTTCTTTGCGCACCGTGAGAGGGTGCATTCCCAGTTGGGAGATAACCACTGCGGCTCGCTCCGTAGTTTTGATGTTACCCACCAACTCTACCAGAGGAATTAGATAAACAGGATTGAATGGATGTGCAACAATAATCTGCTCGGGTCTCGATGAGTTTGCTTGCAACTCAGAGGGTTTGAAACCAGAGGTTGAGGACGCAATGATGGCATCCTCTGAGCAGTGGGCTTGTATCTCGTCATAGACAGACTGTTTAAGCGCTAAGCGTTCAGGAATTGACTCACAAATCCAGTTGGCCGAGCTAACCGCATCCCTAATAGTCGAGCAAAAAGTTAGCTGGCCTTCTTCGGGCAACAGATACTCGAATAGACCCGGCATCGAGCGACGCGCATTTTCTAGCATCTGCTTAATTTTTCGTTGAGCCTGCGGGTCGGTGTCAAACACATTGACATCAAAACCCATCAGTAAAAAGCGCGCGACCCAGCCGCCGCCAATAACCCCGCCGCCAATAACGCCAAATGTAATCTCATTTTTCAACAGTTTATTTACGTTTGAGTCAGTTTTACTCATCGCGGCGATCGTTTCGTTAACCCTAGCTGATCCCGAACTTGCTGGGGATTCATCAGAGTTGACCCCATAGCCTCGACAATTGTGGCTGCTTTTTTAACTAGGGCTTCGTTGGTGGCTAATACACCTTTTTCTAGCCAAAGGTTGTCTTCTAGACCAACACGCACATGACCCCCAGCTAGAACAGAGGCGGCTACATAGGGCATTTGGTGACGACCAATAGAGAATGACGACCAGTGCCAATCATCAGGAATATTGTTTACCATCGCCATATAAGTATTGAGATCATTGGGAGCGCCCCAGGGCACACCCATACATAG
>CAJJAU010000018.1 GCA_905182275.1 gamma proteobacterium HTCC2207 | reverse complement strand
TGACAACACATAGGCTTTGGTGGCTGCATAGACATTCTGATTAGGAATGGCCATCCAAGCGGCCAGGGATGCCACATTAAGGATGTGACCCTTTTTTCTAGAGGCCATATCATTGGCATATAAATGGGTCAATGATGTTAAGGCGAGTATGTTGACGGTAATCATGCGCTCTTGTTCAGCAAGGCTTAGTTCAGTGAAAAACCCGTTGTGTAAAAGCCCCGCATTGTTGACCAAAAAGTCAATTTGCAGGTTTTGATCGCAGGTGCGTTGGAAAAGCGTTTGGGCGGCCTGTGGTTCAGATAAGTCAGTGGCCATAACGGTGCAGTTAATGCCGTAGGTCTGACTGAGTTTTTCGCCAACCTCATTCAACTTATCTTCACGTCGCGCCACTAAAACCAAGTCATAGCCCTGAGCGGCCAGAATGTCGCCAAATTCTAGTCCAATACCGTCGGATGCGCCTGTCACTAGTGCGGTTTTATTACCCATAATGTATTCCCCTAATGTTTAATAGTTAGTCTTATTATTGCTTAAAGTCTACAAAGATGGGCGAAGACCATGCTTGTTGGCTCAGAGGTTGTTGGCAGTTGTCTTGTTCAGGCGTGCGGTAATCACCGAAGCAGGGGTCGGTGGTAATGGCATTACCTTGGTCATCAAAGCTGGTGCGTAAATTGCCACCGTTGATGGTTGCTATAGGTTGTTCATGCGCACGTATGTAGTACAGAGCATCGCGGCCCTCGGCGGCAAATTCGGGGTCTTCAAATTCAATAGTACAACCCTCAGCAGATGGAAGGCATTCAAAGGTTCGCCAGGGATCTTCAATCAGCGGTGGGACTTCTTCACCGGCGTAGGATTGAGGGCGTATTTTGACCACCTCAATACTATCAATAAGGTAGCGTTCATCGGAGGGGTTATAGCACTCACCAAGAGACATTTTCTGCAAGCGTTTTTGCTCCAGAGTCTCTACGACATAATCTGGACAGCCGGGTAGCTGCTTGAATGAGCCAACAACCTTCGCGCTAAACTGTGGATTACTAGCCATGCCGACACTGCTGCCCATCGGTAGCGATTGGTTGTTATTGTTAGCATTGAGCAGATCAAACCATACTAACATCCTATGCCCACTGGTTCCGTAGACCTCACGGCGCTTCATTGCATCCCAAATGGCGTCTCGATCACGGCCTTGAGCGTGTACCGCAGCTATTCCTCCGGTATTTAAAAAAGAGTTAGTACGTTCAAATTCTGAGGCAAATATCTTGGCGCTTACCGGATCAATTTGATCAGCGGTTAACGATCGCGGCGCTGGTTTTGAGATCACGGCGGTGCTGGCGAAAACAGATTCCCAGAAGCCATCTCGAACACCAGTTGCATCGGTGCTATTAATTCTATCCAGTTGTTTGAAACCGTGACCTGCTCGCGCTGAATGGGTATCCGTTGAACCAATAAAGCCCCAGCGATAACGCAAGGGATTCTCTGGGTCTTCAAGGTTCTGAAGCGCTAAGCCATACTGCACCGATTTGCGAGGTTTGTAGTTAAATGCCGGCAGGAAAACATCTCGTGCTTGGCCGGCGTCGAGCCATTCCTCTGGGGTGCTGCCGGGCACGGTCATGAAGCCATAAATGGTATCTAGTTGAACGAAGTTGTGGCGCGCCTCTGCTGCACGAGCACTACATTCATCTGGGTCAGTACCATCGGCTAAACAACGATCTTCAATAATCTCCCCTGCTTGCCAACAAGCGGGAAGATAATTAGTTTGCGGCGCCGGACAGACCCATTCACCCTGATCATTACGGGTTCTTACCGCGAAGTCTCTAAATACTTCCGAGTTACCATGGCCGGAATAGACCTCAATTAAACGTGTTTTATCAAGATCGCTGTTCGTCTCGTTTAACTGATGGGCCCAGTTAGCATTAGGGGGGGTGTAAAAGCCCCAGCTAGTGCCGTGAGGTACCACAATGTTATCAAAGCCCCACTCATCGAGCTTTTTGAACAGCTCCCCGGGTGTGGCGACACTTTCATAGCAGTTGGCTGGAAGTGATGGGCTGGGCAGAGATGGGTCACACACCGGTGTTCCGGCCATGTTGCCAACCCAGGTGTTGTAGGAGGCGTAATAGTCTTTGTGGCGTGGATCAAGGACACCTAAAATACCCGATTGCTTACCATCATTTGAGCGTGCGGCAATGGTGGCTACACCAACACCCACTGAGGCAATTGGATGGCTGGGTAATTTTTCTGGGTCATCATCTTTAAACAGTACATTGTGATGCCCGTAATGATTCTCAGCCACGGTGCCGACCTGGGTCCACTCCCAACCGAGAAAAGCGACGATGTCTGGGTTCATTGGGTCACCGGCGGTACGGTTGCACTGACGTACCGATTCTATGCCGTCGCGCCACTGGCCCAAGGTGAAACTCTCGGCGTGATCAGTGAGAAAGTAAAAGTCTAACTGTGAGACGAAGCGTGCGTAGTCACAGGCAAATGCCGGTGGATAGGCGCCAGAAGCACCATGCATCATGGGTAAGCTGTACATAAAGGCATCGGCAGAGTTAGTGGTGTGTACATGAGTATCACCAAAAAGAATCTGTTTTTCAGATGCATCCTCATAGTTTCTGCTGTTGGTGCGAGCGTCTATGACCGCTTTTGGCAGTCGTTGCTGGGTAATGGCTTGTGGTGTTAGGGGAGAGTTTTCCCAGGCGAGATTGGGGTCTTCAAAGTAGCCAGGAAAAAGCCTATACACCGATTCTGGTGCATTATTAGTCAATACGAGGGAGATAATGGCACCTATAACAGCCATAGCAATAGCAAACTTTTTAAACATTTTGAACCCCATTTTTATTAGATAATTCCATAACTTCGCCCGATAAACCAGTATAAACCTAACCCACAGAGAGCTGCTGAGACTAAATCAACGGCTAACCTTGTGTCATTGAGCAGTCTAGATTGTCTTATTTGTTGTAACAGCACCCAGATAGCAGTGATGATCGCTATTTGACCCAACTCAATGCCAAGATTAAAGCCAAGTAGGGCAGGGACTAGCTGCGCACTGGCTAAACCCGTTTCGGTCAAGGCGCTGGCAAAGCCAAAACCGTGAATCAGCCCGAATACAATACTCGTTACCAAGCGCAGGTTAGCTGACTCTTGCTCGTCGGTAGAATTCCATAAATAGGCGAGCGCAAATAACGCCAGTCCAAGGCCGCTCAGGACGCTAAGTCCAATATTCCAGGTCAAATTGATTAGCACGATCAGTAATAGAGCGGCCACAGAGAAATAGGTAATTTGACGATGATTGCCCGTGAGTACAGCGATGTTCTGCGCGGCGACCAGAGCGATGGTAAAGCCAATGGCAGCCTCAACTATACCAAGGTCAGGTATCACCCAGCCCAGCGCAGCTAGCGCTAAGGTGATGCTATGACCCAGCGTGAAGCCGGTGATCATCCAGATTAAGCCCTTTAAACTAGGCAAAAGCAGTAAAAGTGCTAGTAAAAATGCGATATGGTCAATGCCGCCAAAGATATGTTCGATTCCAATCAAGACGAATTGAGTAATGCTGTCAAACCAGTGACTACTAGTGGCTAGTTGATTAGTGATTTCATGCTGCCGCTGTTTGTTGGTAAATAGGTACTGATAAGACGGCTCCCCATTGAGGGACATGTTTGCA
>CAJJAU010000017.1 GCA_905182275.1 gamma proteobacterium HTCC2207 | reverse complement strand
TAGTGGTACGACCTTTTATCTTATCCGCAGCACGCTGGTTAAAACTCACTGGCGATAAACCTGGAGACGCCGAAAGACATTTTTGTGATCCAGAGTAAATGGCGTCAATCCCCCACTCGTCTACTTTTAGAGGTGTTCCGGCCAGGCTAGTGACCGAATCTACGATAGTGAGACAACCGTGCTGATGAGCTAACTCGACCAGAGTCTTGGCATCTGACTGAGCGCCAGTGGATGTTTCAGCGTGTACAAAGGCAACTAGGCAAGCATCTGGATTAGCCTTGAGTGCATCCTCAAGTTTGCTTGGATCCACGGCCTTACCCCAATCATCTTGAACCATCACCGCGATGCCACCACAGCGTTCTACGTTTTCTTTCATGCGCCCACCAAACACACCGTTTTGACAAACAATAACTTTGTCACCCGGCTCGACCAAATTTGCAAAGCAGCACTCCATACCGGCAGAGCCAGGTGCTGACACAGCAAAGGTCAGCTCATTTTTAGTTTGGAAAACATATTGTAAAAGCTGTTTGATCTCGTCCATCATACCGATGAAGCTTGGATCTAGATGGCCTACCGTCGGTCGTGCCATAGCTTGAAGAACACGATCACTAACATCGGATGGTCCAGGCCCCATTAGAGTTCGAAGAGGCGGCTGAAAAGAGCATATAGTCATAGTATTTCCCAAGCTTAAGTAAAATTTAATCGTCGGTTTATGGTGGATTTTAAACTGAATCGGCCACTACGCCGAGAGATTTTAAATGAGTAATTGTCGCACTGTCCATCCCTAATCCTTCAAGAATTTCATCAGTATGTGAAGCTATTTCAGGGCCGGGCCACTCGGTACCACCGGGAGTACCAGCCAGCTTTGGCATCATAGCAGGAAGCTTTAGTGGCTCCCCATTAATCTCTACCTGCTCGAACAATCCACGATAATTAAAATGCTCATCAGCCATCATTTCTACAGCGCTATAAACAGGGCCACAAGGAACACGAGAGGCCTCCAAAATCCTCATCGCTTCGGCTAGAGGGAGGTTCGAACACCAACTGGCAAGTACTTTGTCTATCTCTTGCTCATGTGTCACTCTATTGGCGTTAGTGCTATATTTTTCATCTCCGGCTATATCAGCTCTGCCCACGGCCTGCATCAACCGGACAAAGATAGAATCACCATTGCCGCCAATCACCAAGAATTTGCCATCCGCACATTTGTAAGTATTGGTAGGTACTATGCCGGTCACAGTAGTCCCCGAGGGTTGGCGGACAACTCCAGCACCATCGTACTCAGGTATTACCGCCTCAAGCAGGTTAAACATTGACTCATAGAGTGCCACGTCGACCACCTGACCACCACTGATACCCTGCTCTACTGCCTGGTCTTTAGCGCGCAACGCCATCAGTATGCCAATCACTGCATGCAAACCTGAAACTGTGTCACCAATGCTTAAATTTGGCCGTACAGGGGCTTCCCCTGGATAACCATTAACGAAACGGAATCCGCTTATTGCCTCACAGGCAGAGGCAAAACCAGGTTTTTCAGCATAAGGGCCGGTCTGTCCATAACCCGATATGCGAGCATAAATAAGATTAGGATTATCTTCCTGGAGGCTAACAGGGTCTAAGTTCCACGCTTCAAGGACGCCAGGGCGAAAGTTTTCAACCACAATATCAGCCGTTTTCATCAACTGCCTGACAATATCTCTGCCCTCGGCAGTCTTTAAATCCAGTGAGATACATTTTTTATTACGTCCGAGACTTCGCCACCAAAGGGACGTACCGTCTTTGACCTCACGCCAGTTACGAATAGGATCACCGCCCGGTGGCTCAATCTTGATAACCTCCGCACCGAAATAACCGAGCATGCACCCAGCAAAAGGACCCGCTAGCAGCTGTCCCAACTCTATTACTCTCAACCCTTGCAATGGTTTGCTCATTTGCGATGTGCCTTTGTTGTGATTCCGATAAATTTTATGGATATTGGTGGCATTCACGATCAATTATTCTATCATGCTACTCGGCTCATCAAACACGACCCTAGTTATGTTCAATATCTTTAATCACGGATTCAGTCTCGGACTTTTCTTCAGCCTAATGTCGGTTATTAGTTGCCCGACTTATGCAGAAAACAATGAGATAATGGTAGGAAAAATTACCAGAACTGACCTTCAAGAAAATACTGTAACTAAAAAATGGCTCGATAAAAACTACCTAAACTATTCTCCCAACACACAAATCGTCAATCAAAGTCAGGTCTTTTTGTCAGACGTGTCTATTACTATTTTTCTCGGCAGCTGGTGTCATGACAGTCAGCGCGAAGTCCCCGCGCTATTAAAGATTTTGGATACAATTTCTTTTAACCCAGGCAACTTAAGTATCGTTGCCCTGTCGGTGAACAAAGATACCCCATCAAAAATAGAGGCGAAATCCGGTATTACCCGCACCCCAACATTTGTATTTTATCGCAACGGTCGTGAAATCGGTCGCTACGTTGAACAAGCCAGAAAGTCGCTGGAACAAGATATTCTCGACATTGTCACTGGGGTTGATTATCGTCACTACTACGCAGATTCACCGAATGTACAAAACCCACATTGAATTATTTTTCGGCGGCCTTGTCTTAGTCATTAGAATTTAAATAATAGGAATTAAGGAATGTTTAAAAAGTTACTCTCAGTCTTTGTCTTGGTGATTTTTATTGCCCCAACTGTAAGCTCGGCGGCTAAATTACCCCGCGGGGTCGACCAACTTAATAGCATTGAAGGCATTACCGAATATCGCCTTAAAAACGGACTTCAGGTTTTACTCTTTCCCGATCCAAGTCAGGAAACCATTACCGTTAATATGACTTATCGAGTGGGATCAAAACACGAAAATTATGGTGAGACGGGTATGGCGCATCTGCTCGAACACCTGGTCTTTAAGGGTACACCAAGGCATAAAAACATTCCTAAGGAATTAACAGATCATGGTGCAGAGCCCAATGGTACTACATGGACTGACCGCACTAATTATTTTGAAACGTTCTCAGCCACAAATGAAAACCTTAAATGGGCTCTAGATTTAGAAGCGGATCGAATGGTCAATTCGTTTATCGCCAAAAAAGATCTTGATAGCGAGATGACCGTGGTTAGAAATGAACTTGAAAATGGCGAAAATAGCCCTGTACGGGTTCTAATTGGGCGTATGCTAGCGACCAGTTTTGACTGGCATAACTATGGTAAAAGCACTATTGGCGCACGCTCAGATTTAGAGAATGTAAAAATTGAAAATCTAAAGGCGTTTTATAGAAAATACTACCAACCTGACAATGCGACCCTGATTGTGTCTGGCAAGATCGACCAAGATAAAACCATTCAACTGGTGCATAAATATTTCTCAAAAATAAGACGCCCCAAACGTCAGCTTCAAGAACTTTATACCGAAGAACCGATTCAGGACGGCGAGCGACAGGTCACCATCCGTCGTGAGGGCGACGTAAAAGTCGTGGCCAGTATGTACCGCATTCCCGCTGGGTTTGACGAGATGTATCCGTCGGTAGCGGTGTTAACTAATATTCTGGCTGACCCTACCTCAGGACGACTACACAAAACCTTGGTTAAAAATAATCTTGCCGCAAACTCATCTGGATTTAGTTTTCAGTGGGGTGAACCTGGTGTTGCCATTTTTATAGCGCAGTTAGGTGTCGACAAAGATATTGAACCCGCTAGAGCTGCCATGCTTGAGACTCTAGAGAATTTGGCGGCAGAGCCCATCACCAATGAAGAGGTGGCGCGTGCCAAAGCTAAGATGATCAAACAATTTGAGTTGCGCTTTAATTCATCGCAGAGTATCGCATTAGAGCTCTCCGAGTGGATCGGCATGGGTGACTGGCGACTAATGTTTATAGATCGCGACCGCATGGAGCAGGTAACTGCCGACAAGGTACGTGTTGCTGCTGCTGAATATCTCGTCAATGATAATCGAACGCTGGGCCTGTTTTTACCCGAAAAAAATCCTGATCGGGCTGATAGTATTGTGCGTTTGAAACAATCCGATGTAGCAAACCTCGTGGCTGGCTATCAAGGTCGTGAGGCGGTTGTTCAAGGCGAAGACTTTGATCCCTCTCATGATAATATTGATCAGCGTACCACAACCACACAACTGGATAATGGATCCACAGTTGTCTATTTAGCCAAGAAAACACGCGGAGAATCAGTTGTTGCCAGCATCAACTTAGACTTCGGCAACGAGGCTGATCTTTTCGATAAGTCAGTGATTGGCAGTATGACTATCGGCATGCTCGATCGCGGCACGCAGAACTACTCGCGTGAAGAATTACAGGCGGCCTTTGATCAACTAAAAGCCAGCGTCTCAGTAAGTGGTGGAGTAACAGGAGCCGGCGCTGGTATCCTCACCACTAGAGAGAATCTTGTCGCGGTACTGGAGCTAACTGAAGAAATCTTTAAGCGGCCGGCTTTTGATGCCGAAGAACTTAAGGTTTTAAAAGAAGAAATGATCGTAGGGCTTGAGCAAGAGAAACAACAGCCTACATCTCGTGTGTTCCGTGAATTAGGGAATCACCTAAATCCTTACAGCCCTGGCCATCCTTATTATCAAATGAGTATTGATGATGAGATTGCTCAGATCAGATCGATAACCCCTGAAGATCTGAGTGCCTTCCATGCCCGTTTTGTTGGCGGCCAGGATGCTGAAGCCTCAGTAGTGGGAGATTTCGACGTTGATCAAATCAATGCCCAGCTGAACAACATAATGGCTAACTGGCGCAGTAACTCTAAGTACCAAAGAATCGAGTCTAAGGTCGCCGATACCAAGAGTATTAATCGTTTTATTGATACGCCGGACAAATCAGGTGCCGCATTTGGTGCGATGATTAAGTTTAAGCTGCGCGATGATCACCCGGACTATCCAGCACTTGAGATGGCCAACCAAATGTTTGGTGGTGGTTTTATTAGCAGCAGGCTTGCCAACCGATTGCGCCAACAAGATGGTCTTAGCTATGGCGCGGGATCTTGGTTTAATGCTAGCTCCTACGATGAAAATGCAACTTTTGGCGCCTATGCCATTTGCGCACCTGAAAATCTTGCTCGAGTTGAAGTTGGCTTTAAAGAAGAGCTAGCCAAAATACTCGACAGTGGATTTACACAACAAGAGCTAGATGATGCCAGAAAAGGTGTTTTGCAGAGCAGTCGTATAGACCGTGCTAAAGATCGTCGGTTAGTAAGAACTCTCGCCGGCAACATTGATCTGGAGCGCACTATGCAATGGGATAAAAACTACGAAACCGCATTGATGGCGCTGTCTGCAGCAGACGTCAATGCAGCGGTGAAGCGCCATCTTTCCATGGAGGGCATTTCGATCATCAAAGCAGGTGATGCAAAAAAAGTTACCCCGGAGACTAACATTTCAGAGCAGAGTTAGAAGCGGCTTAGTAAGCGGCCTGCTGTGTTATCCTCACATGGCAGGCCTATCGCGTTTTTAATCACAAAGATTGGGCATCGCGCGGAATAAGCGATGATTGAAAAACTGTCATTGATAGATCGAGAATTTATTTATCACAAGTGCGCTGTAGAATAAAAAGTGAGCCGCAAGTAGGTATTTCGTAGTATGTTTAATAGTGGGAGGGTAATTTTTTATATCATCTGGAGTTAATCAAAGAGGGCTATTCTATGAATGCTAGGTTAGGTCGCGGCGACTTTATCAAAAGACTATGCACAGTCACCCTGAGGAAAACGTTGTTGACCTTTATGGTGGTATTCGTCGCCAATAGTTATTCGCAGTTACCCGAAGAAAAAGCTGACACCGCCATCTCTGACTATTTAATTGCCATTGACGAAGTGGAAGCTCATCAAGGGGCCTACTCTGCGGAATTGTCCGACCTATTTATGGGTTTAGGCAATTCCTACATCACCAAACAACAATATGACGATGCCAATTTAGCGTTTCAGCGCGGTATGCAAATTGAGCGGATAAATTTTGGCCTCGACAGCCTGTCTCAGACAGCCTACTTGATGTCCATAGCTGATACAGAAAAATATCTAGGCGATATAGAGCAAGCAGAAAAAGCACTCGATCAACTCTACAACTTGAATACCAAAAACTATGGTCGTTCCGACATAAGAATGCTGCCCGTCATAGAATCACTAATGGATTGGCATGCAGAGCTTTACCCACTCAGAAAGCCTAGAGGGGGCTTCAGCACACTGATCTCTTTAGAGCGTCTCGCTAATGGAATGTATGACGTGTTAGACGAGAACGCAAGTCTAGAAGACCCTGGAACCCCTGACAGATATAAACGTGTCGCCCAAGCACAATTTTTGATTGCTAACCATATTAAACATTATGGAGAACGTCGTGAGACGACGTTTTCTGTGGCAGTTGAAGGTTCTTCTGCAGCTCGAACCGAACCTAGAACATCCTATAAACACTTTAAACGAGGGAGGGCTGCACTGCAAAAAGTCATAGAATCATTAATGCAGCAGCAACCTCCCACTATTTCCGATCAAGCAGATGCCATTGCCAGTTTGGGAGACTGGTATTTGATCTTTGGGCAAATTTCATCTGCCACTAAAACATATCAGTTGGCCGAGGAAATAATTATTACGGCAGAGCGGCCCGATGAGCTTCGTCTTTTAGCATTTGAAACGGCAAAGACAATCGATTTCTCCGACGGCATAGATCAGCGGCTTATGCAACAAACAGCGCCTGCAGCAGAGATAACCCAGACAATAGAAGTCTCAATGCAAATATCGCAATCGGGCTTTGCATCAGACTTTCAGGTTGTCGATGACAAGACGACTTTAACCAAAACCGAAATAAAAGTATTACAGAAGCATTTTCGTAAGAAGCGCTTCAGGCCTTTTTTCTCTAATGGTCAAACACAAACAATGCGCGTCAATAAGAACTATGATTTAGCCAGCCCAGGAGCCTAACGTTGCAATCAAACAATGTCATCAGTAAATCAGCATTCAAGATGCCGAGCGGCCTTTTTAGTCTGTTGATAGCTATTTCACTGGCCTTAGTGCTCAGTGGATGTCAGATGCCATCACCAACGCAGTCATCTAGCTCTCCTAGTTCTCCTAGTTCTCCTAGTTCTCCTAGTTCTCCTAGTTCTCCTAGTTCTCCTAGTTCTCCTAGTTCTCCTGGTTCTCCTAGTTCTCCTGGTTCTCCTGGTTCTCCTGGTTCTCCTGGTTCTCCTGGTTCTCCTGGTTCTCCTGGTTCTCCTGGTTCTGCTGACGGTATGGAGTCTGTTGATCAGTTAGACCAATCGCTGGATAGCTCACTGGACGAATTTGATACTGATGTCTCCGGGCAAACAGGCAATAACCGCACTTCGGAAATTGATATATTAAGGCCAAGTGGTAGCTCTCAAATCGAGTCGGATGCGGATCAACCAACTTATGACGACGCGGGTAGCATGGCCGAAGGTGATGAGGCTCTGGAAAGTAGAGCATCTGAGGGGCCTGGTGAGAGTGAAACTCCAGCTGAGGGGTCATCGTCCAGTAGCAGCTCAACACCATCCACTAGTGCTGGGCAACCTGAAAAAGTTACTGTCGCTCCTGAAGATATCGGTGATGGTCAGGGTGATAATATTGTGTTGCGACAAATACGTGAT
>CAJJAU010000016.1 GCA_905182275.1 gamma proteobacterium HTCC2207 | reverse complement strand
AGGTGATAACGTGCAGATGACTATTGAGTTGATTCACCCGATTGCGATGGAAGACGGTCTGCGTTTTGCAATTCGTGAAGGTGGTCGTACGGTTGGTGCTGGCGTAGTCGCTAAAATCATCGCGTAAGAAATGCCAGACTAAGAGGGGTCTTGCCGGCCCCTTTTTTGTCGATTTGGGTTTTAGGGTCGACACTTTTGGTAAAGTAGTAAAAAAAACAGGCTATAGCTGTTTAATTGCTTGACAGTTCCGGGGTGCGGCTCTAGAATTCGCGCTCCATTTTCGGGGCTGACAGTAGTTTTACAAACAGTTAGAACCGAAAGAAAAGAATAGATAGCGGAGCTTCGCTGACATGCAAAACCAAAATATTAGGATTCGTCTAAAGGCCTTTGATCACAAGTTGATCGATACGTCGACGCAAGAGATTGTTGAGACTGCAAGACGAACTGGCGCTCAGATTCGTGGTCCGATTCCGCTGCCAACACGCAAAGAGAGGTTTACGATATTGATCTCTCCGCACGTAAATAAAGATGCTCGTGATCAATATGAGATTCGCACGCACAAGCGTTTGATTGACATTGTTGAGCCAACAGAAAAAACGGTTGATGCTCTGATGAAGTTGAATCTTGCTGCTGGAGTAGAAGTTCAGATTAGCTTGAGCTAGTTTGATTTGTAGTCGTTCGATGGATGCCCATCGAGCAAGTTATATAGTGTAACGCTTTGAAATGAGCGGCCGTAGCGGGTAAGAGCCCCGTACACGTAAGAGGTTATAAAATGAGAATAGGTATTGTCGGCCGCAAATGTGGTATGACTCGTGTATTTACCGAAGATGGTGTATCTATCCCTGTGACAGTGGTAGAGGCTTCACCTAATCATATTACCCAGATTAAGTCGCTGGAGACGGATGGCTACTCTGCTATTCAGGTCACCACTGGCTCTAAGAAAGCTTCCCGAGTTGCAAAATCTCAGGCCGGCGAATTTGCGAAAGCAGGTGTCGAGGCTGGTAGAGGTCAGTGGGAGTTCAGGTCTGAAGGTTCAGATGAGACGTTTGAGGTTGGCGGGTCGCTAACAGTAGAGCGTTTTCAGGAAGGTCAAAAAGTCGATGTTACCGGCACTTCAAAAGGAAAGGGTTTTCAGGGCGGAGTGAAGCGCTGGAACTTCAGTATGCAAGACGCTACCCACGGCAACTCAATTTCTCACCGATCTAACGGTTCAATTGGTCAAAACCAAACGCCAGGTCGTGTATTCAAGGGAAAGAAAATGAGTGGCCAGATGGGCAACGCTCAGGTAACAACTCAGAATTTAGAAATTGTTCGTGTGGACGCAGAACGCAGCCTGTTGTTGATCAAGGGTGCTGTTCCTGGTGCGCCCGGTGGCAATATTATCGTCCGTCCAGCAGTTAAGGCTTAAGGGGAGTGTCCATGGAACTATCGATCGCCACGCCCAAGGGTAATAAAGGAACTGTAGAGGTTTCTGAAGCTGCTTTTGGGATGGAATTCAATCAAGACCTGGTTCATCAGGCGGTGGTTACTTTTCTAGCTGGTGCCCGTCAGGGTACACGTGCTCAAAAGAATCGTTCGGCTGTTTCTGGTGGTGGCCGTAAACCATTCGCTCAGAAAGGAACTGGGCGGGCTCGTGCTGGTACTATTCGCGGTCCAATTTGGCGTGGAGGTGGTGTAACATTTGCAGCCCAACCGCAGGACCATAGTCAAAAGATTAACCGTAAGATGTATCGTTCTGCTATGCGTTCAATAGTGTCTGAGCTGGCTCGCCAGGATCGGTTGGTTATTGTTAACGACTTTGATGTTGATGCGCCAAAGACCAAAGGTCTTATTGCTAAGCTTGCAGAATATGGCTTACAAGAAGCGCTGATCGTTACCGAAGAGGTTAGTGAGAACTTATATTTATCGTCGCGGAATCTACACAAAGTAGATGTGCGGGATGCGGCAGCAATTGACCCGGTGAGTCTGATCAATTCAGACAAGGTTATTGTTACTGTTGCAGCGTTGAAAAAAATAGAGGAGATCCTAGCATGAATCAAGAGAGACTCTTCAAAGTGTTGTTAGGGCCGCACATTACTGAAAAAACAGCGATGGCATCTGGTGCGGCAACGCAGGTTGTATTTAAAGTTGCGACGAACGCGACCAAGTTAGAGATTCGAAAGGCTGTTGAGCAGTTGTTCGAGGTAAAGGTTGATGATGTTCGTGTTATTAATATGAAGGGCAAGACTCGTCGCACTAAGACCGGACTCGGTCATCGTAGCGACTGGAAGAAAGCCTATGTACGACTGGCGGAAGGTCAAGATATTGACTTTTCAGTAGCGGAGTAAGGGGTTAATCATGGCAGTTATCAAAAGAAAACCAACCTCCCCCGGCAGACGCTTTGTAGTCAGTGTTGTTAATCCTGACTTACACAAAGGCGCTCCCTACGGACCGTTGTTAGCACCAAAGAAGCGTTCTGGCGGCCGAAATAGCAACGGCAGAATTACTGTTCGCCATATTGGTGGTGGACACAAGCAGCATTACCGAATTATCGATTTTAAGCGTAATAAGGACGGTATCCCTGCAACAGTAGAGCGTTTAGAATACGATCCCAATAGAAGCGCACACATTGCATTGTTGTGTTATGCCGATGGTGAGCGTCGTTACATTATTGCCCCCAAGGGTGTGTCAGCTGGAGATACGGTTGTCTCGGGGGAGGCTTCGCCAATTAAAGTTGGCAATAGTCTTCCGCTTCGCAAGATCCCGGTTGGTTCTATTGTTCACTGTGTCGAGATGAAGGTTGGCAAGGGCGCTCAGATTGCTCGTAGTGCCGCAGCATCAGTACAGTTAATTGCTCGCGAAGGAGCTTATGCTACGGTTCGTTTACGTAGTGGTGAGATGAGACGTCTCCCGATTGATTGTCGCGCGACTCTTGGCGAAGTTTGTAATAGTGAGCATAGTTTGCGCTCATTAGGTAAGGCTGGCGCGGCGCGCTGGCGTGGTGTTCGTCCGACCGTACGAGGTGTGGCGATGAATCCAGTCGATCACCCGCATGGTGGTGGTGAGGGACGTACCTCAGGTGGCCGGCATCCGGTTTCACCTTGGGGAATGCCGACTAAGGGTTATAAGACGCGTAAGAACAAGCGTACTGATAAATACATTATTCGTCGTCGCAAGTAAGCGCTGACATAAATTATATAGAAGAGGATAGCAAACGTGCCACGCTCTCTAAAGAAAGGACCATTCGTCGATCTTCACCTTGCAAAAAAGGTTGAGGCGGCGGTTGCAAACAATGAGCGGCGACCAATTAAGACATGGTCTCGCCGATCCATGATACTGCCTGATATGCTTGGTTTGACTATTGCGATTCATAATGGCCGACAGCATATTCCGGTAACTATCAATGAAGAGATGGTAGGTCACAAGTTGGGAGAGTTTTCTCCGACACGTACTTATCGTGGTCACGTCGCGGATAAAAAAGCTAAGCGATAAGCTTGGTTTTGATTGAAAGAGGTAATTGATTGTGGAAGTAGTAGCAAAATTAAAAGGCGCTAGATTGTCAGCGCAAAAGGCCCGGCTCGTCGCTGATCAAGTACGCGGTAAGTCTGTTGAGGCTGCTTTAGAAATATTGCAGTTCAGCACTAAAAAAGGTGCGGACATTATTAAGAAAGTCCTTGAGTCGGCTATTGCTAACGCTGAGCACAACGATGGTGCCGATGTAGACGAATTAAAGGTGTCGACTATTTTTGTTGATGAAGGTATGACTATGAAGCGCATTAAGCCGCGTGCCAAGGGTCGTGCTGATAGAATTTTAAAACGCAGCTGTCACATAACTGTAAAAGTCGCTGAAAAGTAGAATTAGGTTCGGGAGACCATGTAATGGGTCAAAAAGTACATCCAACCGGTATCCGTTTAGGAATCGTTAAGAAGCATAGCTCTACCTGGTACGCCGGGAATAAAGACTATGCCGATAAGCTTAACCAAGACTTAGCGGTCAGAGCATTTATTAGAAAGAAGCTCTCTCATGCTTCGGTAAGTAAGATTGACATCGAACGTCAGTCAGACACTGGCCGAGTAACTATTCATACTGCCCGTCCAGGCATTGTGATTGGTAAGAAGGGCGAAGACGTTGAGCGTTTGCGCAATGAAGTTACCAAAGTTATGGGTTGTACGGTAACTATCAATATTGAGGAGATCCGCAAGCCTGATTTGGATGCTTCTCTTGTTGGTCAGAATGTTGCTCAGCAGTTAGAGCGGAGAGTTATGTTCCGCCGCGCAATGAAAAGAGCAGTACAGAATGCGATGCGTGGTGGTGCCCTGGGTGTAAAGATCCAGGTAGGTGGTCGTTTAGGTGGCGCTGAGATCGCGCGGTCTGAATGGTATAGAGAAGGACGGGTTCCTCTGCATACATTGCGAGCAGATATTGATTATGCAGCTGCCGAAGCCAATACGACGTATGGAATTATTGGTGTTAAGGTCTGGATCTTCAAGGGTGAAGTTCTAGGTGGTGAGGAGGCTGTTAAGGCTCCCGCTAAAGAAAAACGAAACAAGAATTAAGCGATAAGGGTAAAGCGAGATGCTGCAACCAAAACGTACAAAATTCCGCAAAATGCATAAAGGTCGTAATCGTGGCCTAGCGCAACGCGGCAGCAAAGTCAGCTTTGGTGAGTTTGGCCTCAAGGCGTCTGGTCGAGGTCGTTTAACGGCTCGGCAGATCGAGGCGGCTCGTCGTGCTATGACCCGGCATATCAAGCGTGGTGGTAAGATTTGGATTCGTGTTTTTCCAGATAAGCCAATAACCAAGAAGCCGCTTGAAGTTAGAATGGGTAAGGGTAAGGGTAATGTTGAATATTGGGTCGCCTTAGTGCAGCCCGGTAAGGTGCTCTATGAAATGGAAGGTGTAAGTGAAGAGTTAGCGCGTGAAGCATTTGCGCTGGCTGCGGCTAAGCTGCCAATTGCTACTACCTTTGTTACGCGGACGGTGATGTAACCATGAAAGCAAGCGAATTAAGTGAAAAGTCTGTTGAAGAATTGCAGGCGGCGCTAGGCGGAGAGCTTAAGCAGCAGTTCAAGTTGCGTATGCAGCTTTCAACTGGGCAGCTCAATGAAAGCCACTTGGTGAAGGTGACGCGTAGAAATATAGCGCGCATTAAGACCGCGATGAATCAGAAGGCTGGAGAATAGGTATGACTGAGTTAAATACAAGTTCACGAACCCTGACCGGTCGTATTGTTAGCGACAAGATGGATAAGACGGTTACGGTTTTGGTTGAGCGGCGAGTTAAGCATCCGGTTTATGGAAAGATCTTGACCAAGTCGAGCAAGATTAAAGCTCATGATGAGACTAACGACGCTAGTAAAGGCGACTTAGTGACCATCGCAGAGTGCCGGCCTGTCTCGAAAGACAAGGCTTGGAAGTTGATAAATGTTGATGAGCGCGCTACTGCAGAGTAACGCCGTATAAAGTATCGGTTTGGGGTAGGAAAATGATTCAAACAGAAAGTTATCTTGATGTAGCAGACAACAGCGGTGCACGTCGCGTGATGTGTATTAAAGTGTTGGGCGGGTCTCACCGTCGGTATGCGCGGGTTGGTGATATAATTAAGGTCACTGTTAAGGAAGCAATTCCCCGTGGTAAAGTTAAGAAGGGTCAGGTTATGAGTGCGGTAGTTGTTCGCACTAGGAAAGGCTTACGTCGACAGGATGGTAGCTTGATCAAGTTTGATGATAATGCAGCTGTCCTTCTGAATGCCAACCTGGCACCGATTGGTACACGTATTTTTGGGCCGGTGACTCGTGAGTTACGCACAGAGCGTTTTATGCGAATCATCTCCCTAGCACCTGAAGTGCTGTAAGCGAGGATTAAGTAATGGTAATGCTGAAAATTAAACGAGATGATGAAGTTGTTGTCGTCGCAGGGAAAGACAAAGGCAAGCGTGGCAAGGTCCTCAAGGTTCTTGAGAATAGCCGGGTTTTAGTTTCTGGAATTCAGATGGTTAAGAAGCATCAGAAGCCTAATCCTAACGCTGGTATCCCTGGTGGAATTATTGAAAAAGAGTCTCCGATTCAGGTGTCTAATGTAGCCATCTTTAATAGTTCTACTAACAAGGCGGATCGGGTTGGTTTTAAGATCCAGGACGATAACAAAAAGATTCGGGTCTTTAAGTCGAGCGGCGAAGCCGTCGACGCTTAAGCAAATAGGTAATCCTAATGGCAAGGTTGAAAGAAATTTATAAAAACGAGTTGGCTCCCAAGCTTCGTGAAGAATTGGGTCTAGCTAATGTGATGGAAGTTCCTCGTATTACCAAGATCACTCTGAATATGGGTGTGGGTGAGGCGATTGGGGATAAAAAGTCACTTGACAATGCGGTAGCAGATTTGACATTGATTTCGGCTCAAAAGCCGATAATTAATAATGCTCGCAAGTCTATCGCTGGGTTTAAAGTTCGTCAGGGCTGGCCCATTGGAACCAAGGTTACTCTGCGCTCGGATAGAATGTATGAGTTTTTGGAGCGTTTAGTTGGCATAGCTATTCCGCGTATACGAGATTTCCGTGGTATCAGTCCGAAGCAGTTCGACGGGCGCGGTAACTTCTCTATGGGTGTGACCGAGCAGATTATCTTTCCTGAGATCGACTATGAAAAGATCGACAAGCTTCGCGGAATGGATATTACGATTACTACTACCGCTAGAAACGATGATGAAGGCCGTGCGTTACTTCGTGCCTTTAACTTCCCGTTGAAAAGTTAAGGACATAGATTAATGGCTAAGGTATCAATGGTTCAGCGTGAGAAAAAGCGCACCGAGACAGTCGCAAAGTTCGCCGTGAAACGCGCCGCACTTAAGGCTGTTATTAGTAATGTAGAGGCATCAGACGAAGATCGTTGGGAAGCCATACAGAAGTTACAACAACTGCCGCGTGATGCGAGTCCGGTACGCCAGCGAAACCGCTGTCGGATTACTGGCCGTCCACACGGTGTTTATAGAAAGTTTGGCCTGTGCCGAAACAAACTACGCGAAGCGGCAATGCGTGGTGAAGTTCCGGGGCTAGTTAAAGCCAGTTGGTAGTTTAAGGAGCCAAACACGATGAGTATGCAAGATCCAATTTCAGACATGTTGACCCGCATTCGTAATGCGCACCACCGTAGTAAGCCGGAGGTTAGTATGCCTGCTTCAAAGCTAAAGGCCTCTGTGGCCAAGGTGTTGCAGGAAGAGGGCTATATAAGTGGTTTTAACGTTACTGATGAAGTTAAGCCAAGCTTGACAGTTGACCTTAAGTATTTTGAAGGTAAGCCTGTCATTGAAGAAATTACGCGTATTAGTAAGCCTAGCTTGCGCCTTTATGTTGGTGCGAACGATCTTCCTAAAGTACGCAGTGGCCTTGGTGTTGCTATTGTTAGCACTAGCCAGGGTGTAATGACCGATCGTGCAGCACGTGCTGCTGGTATCGGCGGTGAAGTGCTCTGCACTGTATTCTGATAGGAAATAGATATGTCTAGAGTAGCAAATAATCCAGTTGAACTACCAAAGGGTGTTGAAGTGTCCCTTGTTGGTTCCGAGATCTCGGTAAAGGGTGCAAAAGGCACCTTAGCTATGTCGGTAAATAGCAACGTCGAGATCAAGCAAGGCGATAATGTGTTAACGTTCGCCGCGGTTAGCCAGGACGCGTTCGCTAGAGCGATGTCCGGAACCACCCGCGCGCTAGTAAACAACATGGTAACGGGAGTAACTCAAGGTTTCGAGAAGAAGCTGGATCTCGTTGGTGTTGGTTATCGTGCTCAGGTACAGGGTTCTAAGATTAATTTAACACTCGGTTTTTCTCATCCGGTAGTGTACGAACTGCCTGATGGAGTGACTGCAGAGACGCCGAGTCAGACCGAAATTTTGTTGAAGTCTTCAGATAAGCAGAAATTAGGGCAGGCCGCCGCTGAGATTCGCGCCTTCCGTCCGCCAGAGCCTTACAAAGGTAAGGGCGTTAGAATTTCTGGTGAGTACGTAAGACGCAAAGAAGCCAAAAAGAAGTAACAGGGTAAAACAATGAGCGATAAAAAAGTTTCACGTCAGCGCAGAGCTAAACGAGTAAGGATGAAGATCCGCGAGCAGGGTGTTATCAGCTTGTGTGTCAACCGTACACCTCGGCATATCTACGCGCAGGTTATTGCCGCTGGGGGGGACAGAGTCCTTGCCACAGCGTCTACGCTAGAAAAGGATCTGCGTCAGGGTAGCACCGGAAACATTGATGCTGCCTCAGCTGTGGGCAAACTGGTTGCTGAACGAGCAGTCGCCGCAGGGATTACTGCAGTAGCGTTCGATCGCAGTGGTTTTAAATATCATGGCCGTGTTAAAGCACTGGCAGACGCCGCGCGTGAAGCCGGCCTCGAATTTTAATAGGTAGAAGATATGGCTCTTACAGATCAAAAAGACGCAGCTGCTGAAGGCATGATGGAAAAGCTCGTTCAGGTTAACCGGGTTGCAAAAACGGTTAAAGGCGGACGTATATTTGCTTTCACTGCATTAACCGTTGTTGGCGACGGAAACGGAAAGGTCGGCTTTGGTCGTGGTAAGGCTCGCGAAGTGCCAATGGCTATTCAAAAGGCTATGGAAGCGGCCCGACGGAACATGATAGATGTGTCTCTAGATGGTACTACTATTCAGTATCCTACCAAGGGTATTCACGCGGCTTCTAAGATTTATATGCAGCCTGCTTCTGAAGGTACTGGCGTTATCGCTGGTGGTGCAATGCGCTCGGTTTTAGAGTTGGCAGGTGTTCAGAATGTTTTAGCAAAGTGCTATGGATCAACAAATCCAGTGAATGTCGTTCGCGCAACATTCAAAGCGTTGGAAGCGATGAGCTCTCCAGATGATGTCGCTGCTAAGCGTGGAAAGTCTGTAGAAGAAATTCTAAACTAAGTGATAGCAATTAAAGCATGTAGGTTATTGGAAGTAGATCATGGCAAAAGCTAAATTAAAAAAAGTAAAAGTAACGCAGTTGAAAAGCTCTATCGGTCGGCTTAAGAATCATAAAGCCTGTCTCACTGGACTTGGGTTGCGTCGAATTGGCCACACAGTTGAGGTTGAAGATACTCCCTCGGTTCGTGGAATGATTAATAAAGTTAACTATATGTTACAGGTTGAGGAAGCTTAAGATGCGACTGAATACCCTTAGCCCGGCTCCGGGTCGGATTAAAGAAGGTAAGCGCGCGGGTCGAGGAATTGGCAGCGGGCTTGGAAAAACTTGTGGCCGTGGTCACAAAGGGCAGGCGTCCCGTTCCGGTGGCAGTATACGTCCAGGTTTTGAAGGCGGGCAGATGCCGTTGCAGAAACGTTTGCCTAAGTATGGTTTTACGTCGCGCCTCGCAGCAGTCACTGCCGAGATTCGCTTGTCCGAACTTCACTTAGTTGAGGGAGATGTTGTTGATCTCGATGCTCTTCGTAGTGCCGGATTACTCAATAGTAATATCCTCCGTGCAAAAGTTTTTGCATCAGGCGAAATTGCTAAGGCTATAACTCTTAAAGGAGTTGGAGCGACGAAAGGTGCAGCCGCAGCGATTATAGCTGCCGGCGGCAAGATAGAAGAGTAAAGATAATGGCGAAACCTGGTGGCATGCCTGTAGGCAATCAAAAAGGACTTGGAGAGCTTTGGGCTCGCCTGCGCTTTTTGTTTTTGGCCATTATTATTTACCGGATTGGAACGCATATTCCGGTGCCAGGGTTCGATCCAGATAGGTTGGCAGAACTTTTTAATCAGAATCAAGGTACGTTTCTTGGTCTGTTTAATATGTTTTCAGGAGGCGCTTTAGAGCGCTTATCGATACTGGCCTTGGGCGTTATGCCCTATATATCAGCTTCGATCATTATGCAGCTACTGTCTGCAACAGTTCCTAGCCTTGAGCAGTTAAAGAAAGAGGGTGATAGCGGTCGGCGCACGATAAACCGTTATACGCGTTATGGAACAGTTGCGTTGGCTACAGTGCAGGGCACCGCAATGGCTGTAGGCTTTGGGTCGCAAGGTTTGGCCTATGAAGTTACACCAATGTTCTACGCAGTGGCAATATCCTCATTGGTAGCTGGTGCAGTATTTTTGATGTGGCTTGGCGAGCAGATTACCGAGCGTGGTATTGGTAATGGTATATCCATGCTGATTTTCGCTGGAATTGTTGCAGGTATGCCAGGTGCAGCAGGGCAGGCTTTGGAGTCAGCTCGGCAGGGTGATTTAAATCCGTTAATGTTGATAGTTGTGTTGGTCATTGCGGTGGCAGTGGTTTACTTCGTTGTGTTTATTGAGCGAGGTCAGCGCCGATTGACGGTTAACTATGCCCAGCGGCAGGGGCGACAGGCGTATAATGCTCAGACGTCTCATCTGCCTTTAAAGGTGAACATGGCGGGTGTGATTCCAGCAATCTTTGCAAGTAGCCTATTGTTGTTTCCAACCTCAATAAGCACTTGGTTTGGGCAAGGTGTAAACGCGCCAGCTTGGTTGCAGGATGTTGCGCTACTGATTGGTCCAGGACAGCCGTTGTACATAATACTGTTCTCTAGTTTGATTATTTTCTTTAGCTTCTTCTATACGGCGTTGATGTACAACCCAAGAGAAGTGGCTGATAACCTAAAGAAAGGCGGTGCTTATTTACCTGGGATTCGTCCCGGAGAGCATACGGCTAAATATATTGATAGTGTCACCACCAGGTTGACATTGATAGGTGGTATTTACATCACCTTGATCTGTCTGATGCCACAGTTTTTGAATGTGTACTTTAATGTACCTTTCTATCTGGGCGGGACGTCACTGTTAATTGCGGTTGTTGTAACAATGGATTTTATGGCTCAAGTGCAGTCACATCTAATGTCACAGCAATATGATTCGCTGATGAAAAAGGCCAACCTTAAAAACGCTGGCCGTCGATAGAGAGGTGATGCTGTGAAAGTACGCGCATCGGTTAAAAAGATTTGTCGAAATTGTAAAGTTGTCCGTCGTAAGGGCGTGGTTCGTATTATTTGTAGTGTGGAACCTCGTCATAAGCAGCGCCAAGGATAATCTGGTTGATTTTTGGTAGATCTATCGGTATTCTACCGCGCCTTTTTGCAGAGTTTCTGCAGGGCGTTGGGGTACTGATTAAACCCATAGTATAAGTGGAGTAATGTGAATGGCCCGTATTGCCGGTGTCAACATTCCAGATAATAAACACACAGTGATTTCACTGACTTATGTGTTTGGTATCGGACGTCCAACCGCGGAGAAGATTTGTGCGGAAGTGGGCATTGCAGAAGACACTAAAATTTCTGCATTGGACGAAGGTCAACTTGATCAATTGCGGGCTGCCGTTGGGCAGAACGAAGTTGAAGGTGACTTGCGTCGAGAGACGAGCATGAACATCAAGCGGTTGATGGATCTAGGCTGTTATAGAGGCCTACGTCATCGACGTAATTTGCCGGTACGCGGACAGCGTACCAAGACGAACGCGCGCACCCGTAAAGGTCCCAAGCGTCCGATTAAACGATAATTAGGATCGGTTTGTAATGGCAAAAGCAGCAGTTAAAACGACTCGTAAAAAAGTCAAAAAGACGGTAATAGACGGTGTGGCACATATCTACGCGTCGTTTAATAATACCATTGTGACAATCACAGATCGTCAAGGGAATACGCTTTCCTGGGCTACGTCTGGTGGGTCTGGGTTTAGGGGATCGCGCAAAAGTACGCCGTTCGCCGCTCAGGTTGCTGCTGAACGTGCCGGAGAAGCCGCTAAAGACTACGGTCTTAAGAACCTCGATGTTCAGGTCAAGGGCCCAGGCCCGGGACGTGAGTCCGCAGTTCGCGCACTTAACAATGCCGGCTACAAAATTACTAACATCACGGATGTAACGCCAGTGCCTCATAACGGCTGTCGTCCTCCTAAAAAGCGTCGCGTGTAAGAGAGAACAATAATGGCTAGATATCTTGGACCAACTTGTAAACTATCACGTCGCGAAGGAACTGATTTGTTCCTTAAGAGTGGCGTTCGTCCCCTAGAATCGAAATGTCGTGCAGAGAGCGCGCCAGGTCAGCATGGGGCCCGTCGTGGACGCCTATCTGACTACGGTGTTCAGCTGCGTGAGAAACAAAAGGTTCGCCGTATTTACGGTGTACTAGAAAAGCAGTTTAGTAATTACTACAAGGCTGCTGCTCGTATAAAGGGGAATACAGGTGAAAACTTGTTGACTCTGCTTGAGTCCCGTTTAGACAACGTGGTTTACCGCATGGGCTTTGGTTCTACTCGTGCTGAATCTCGTCAGCTAGTGGCGCACAACTCTATTTTGGTCAATGGTCAGAAGGTAAACATCCCTTCTTTCCGTGTTCAAGAAGGCGACATGGTCGGTCTTCGTGAAAAATCGAAAGCTCAACTCCGAGTCCAGACAGCTTTGCAGCTGGCGTCTCAGAGAGGAGAGGTTGAGTGGGTTAGCGTTGATACCAATAAGATGGAAGGTACGTTTACCCGTAACCCTGATAGATCAGATTTACCCTCAGAGATTAACGAGAATTTAATCGTTGAGCTTTATTCTAAATAATCGCTGTTAGCTCTTACAGGTAATATTATGCAAAATTCTGCTACTGAAATGCTTACACCGCGAAATATCGATGTAACGTCTTATAATTCGACCCATGCTAAGGTTGTTTTGGAGCCGCTGGAAAGGGGTTTCGGACACACACTGGGCAATGCACTAAGACGCATCTTACTTTCCTCAATGTCGGGTTGTGCCATCGTTGAGGTTGAAATTGATGGTGTCGAGCACGAATACAGCACGATAGAGGGTATTCAAGAAGATGTTATGGAGATACTGTTAAACCTAAAAGGTGTAGCAGTGGTGATGGAAGGTAGGGATGAAACGACAGTTACACTTAAGGCTCAGGGGCCTGGTGTGGTTACAGCTGCTGACATTCAGTGTGATAGCCACTTAGAGGTTGTCAACCCAGAGCATGTAATTGCGACGATCACCGGCAAGAAGTCTTTAAATATGGAATTGCGCATTGTGCGCGGTCGTGGCTACCAGCCATCAGATGCGCGAGTGTCTGACGATGAGAATCGCACTATTGGACGTTTGCAGTTAGACGCTTCTTTTAGCCCGATTTTTAAGGTTTCTTACAGTGTTGATAACGCGCGTGTTGAGAACCGTACGGATTTGGATAAATTAGTTCTTGAGCTCGAGACCAACGGGACAATTGATCCGGAAGAGTCAATTCGTCGAGCAGCAACAATACTGCAGCAACAAATGGCCGTATTCGTTGACTTGCAAGGTGAGACTGCTGAAGAGCCCGAAGAGAAAGAGGAAGAAATTGATCCGATTTTATTGCGTCCTGTTGATGATCTTGAATTGACGGTTCGCTCTGCCAACTGTCTGAAGGCTGAGAGTATTTATTACATTGGTGACTTGATTCAGCGCACAGAGGTTGAGTTGTTGAAGACACCAAACTTGGGTAAGAAGTCTCTTACTGAGATTAAAGATGTTCTGGCTTCACGAGGACTTTCGCTGGGCATGCGCCTTGAGAATTGGCCCCCGGCTAGCATAAAAAGTGATCGCGAACTCGGTTAAGCTAGTTTTAATAGACATATTTGCTGACAAAGCAACGAATTAAGGAATTGAATCATGCGTCATCGCTATAGTGGCCGCAAGCTGAATAAAACTGGTACTCATAAGAGAGCAATGTTCCGTAATATGACGGCTTCATTGGTTGAGCATGAGTTAATTAGGACAACTTTGCCGAAGGCAAAAGAGTTGCGCGGCTTCGCTGAGCCGTTTATCACCTTGGCTAAAGAGGATAGCGTTGCTAACCGTCGTTTGGCATTTGATCGTCTGCGCAATAAAGCAACGGTTGGAAAGCTGTTTTCTGATTTGGGTCCTCGTTATCAAGAGCGCCCTGGTGGATATCTACGTATTCTTAAGTGCGGCTACCGTACTGGCGACAAAGCCCCAATGGCTTACGTCGAGCTAGTTGGACGTGAGATGGCTGAAGTTGAAGAGGGTGTGCTGGAGACAGCAGAGTAGGGCTTCAATAAGCCTACTGCCTTAAAAGCCGAGCTATATGCTCGGCTTTTTTCTGTGCACGGTTTCAATCTCAGTGACTACAGTGATAGCTCATGGTTGGTGGGAATAGTGTTGGTTGTCTAAGTTCATTACTCTTAGCGGTCCGCCCCATACGCAGCCAGTATCTAAAGCGAACAGATTTTCACCGCAATCCCTTCCTTCTAATGACGCCCAGTGACCAAACACTACCTTGTCTTTTTGTGTTTTACGATGAGGGTGGGAGAACCACGGATAAAAAGGGTGTGGCGCTTTGAAAGCATGTTTGGTTTCTAAATCTAGTTGACCATCTTCTGCACAGAACCGCATACGCGTTAAATAGTTAGTAATTACCCTCAGCCTCTCTGGGCCCTCTAAACCGTCAGACCACGTCGTGGGATGGTTGCCGTACATATGCTCAAAAAAGGATCTTGCATTTATTGATGTTAGAGCGGCATTGACCTCATTGGCCAGTGAAAGGGCTTTTTGGAGCGACCACTGAGGAGGGATGCCAGCGTGAACAATCGTAAAGTCATCGACGCTGAGCATAAGCGGCTGTTGTTGTAGCCACTCAATTAGTATCGCCGCGTCTGGAGCTACTAGAATTTCTCCGATGGTATCTTTTGGCGTAGGCTTTTTGACTCCATGAGCGATTGCCAGCAGATGTAGATCATGATTACCCAGAACCATTTTAAAGGCACTGCCGAGATTCTTGCAGTACCGCATGGTCTCTAAGGATTTTGGGCCGCGGTTAACAAGATCTCCAGCAGCGATCAGACGGTCCTTGGAAGGGTCGAAATCAATTTTGTCTAAAAGTTTTATGAGTGGATCGAAACAGCCCTGAATATCCCCGACGACGAAGTCAGTCACCTAATGCACCGTGTTTGGAGTGGACAGCAAGAAGGGTGCGATGGGTGCGTTAAAGGCTGTTCCCTGTGCATCTATCAGCTGATAGGAGCCCTCCATAGTTCCAATTGGCGTATCAAGTACCACAGCGCTAGTATATTCATAGCAACTACCTGGTGGGATAGTAGGCGTCTGCCCAATGACTCCTGATCCGTGAACCTCTTGACGTTCTTGATTGGCGTCAATAATAATCCAGTGGCGGGTAAGTAGCGTGGCTGCCGACGACCCCTGGTTGTTTATCGTAATATGGTACGCAAAGGCAAAACGATTATTGTCGGGCGAAGATTGTCTATCCAAATATTCAGAGACTACAGTGACCACGATTGATGACGTTAGGGTGTTCATCCTTTGGCGTCCATGCTGAGTTGAACCGCGTTTGCTA
The DNA here is from genome assembly GCA_905182275.1 of gamma proteobacterium HTCC2207. Classification (GTDB taxonomy): domain Bacteria; phylum Pseudomonadota; class Gammaproteobacteria; order Pseudomonadales; family Porticoccaceae; genus HTCC2207. Next base: position 19,614 of record CAJJAU010000016.1, on the reverse strand, counting down.
TTATCACAAAGTCTTTAACAGAAAGTTGTTCAGGTCGTTTGGATAGGTCTATTAAGGTGTCTAGCTCTTGCAGATAGTCCCCATAAGACTTCAGACAGTTGCGCAGGGTTTTTCTGCGCTGTTGGAAGCACACGTTGACTAATTTGCTGAGTAAAATTTCGTTGTCCGCTATAAAGGGTTTCACAACATGAGGTTTTAGTCTAACTACGGCCGACTGAACCTTGGGCGCTGGCCGAAAGGATTCTGGCGGAACCGGTATCAGTGGCATCACTCGACAGTGATATTGAATCATCACTGACAGGCGGCCATAGGTCTTATTCCCTGGAGACGCCCCCAGACGATCGACAACCTCCCTTTGCAACATGAAGTGCATATCCTTAATCAGATGCCCTATGGTTAGCAGGTGAAAAAGAAGAGGCGTAGATATGTTGTATGGCAGGTTTCCCACCAAGCGCAAGGGCCGACCATCATAGAAGGCGGAGAAATCTGTATTTAAGGCATCGCCATTGTTAATGGTAAGCCCTGGATAGTCAGAAAATTTCTTGCTAAGAAAGCTTACTAAATCACGATCTAACTCAAGTAGATTCATGTTCGGACAAGTCTTCACCAGATGTTCTGTAATGGCCGCAGTGCCGGGTCCAATCTCAATTAAATTGTCCTCCGGTTTTGCACCAACGGCCGATACGATTTGGCCAATAATTTGCTGATCAATAAGAAAATTTTGTCCGAATCTTTTGCGTGCTTTATGGTCAATAGTCATTAATGAGAGGCCATTTGGGTTGCGACATTTATTGCTGTCCGCAAACTACCAGAGTCTGCGCGTCCAGTTCCGGCGATATCAAGCGCTGTGCCGTGGTCAACCGATGTTCTGATGATTGGAAGCCCGAGGGTGATGTTGGCAGCTCTACCGAAGCCATGATACTTCAGGACTGGCAGCCCTTGATCATGATACATGGCTAATACTGCATCAGCGGTTCTTAGGTATTTTGGAGTAAAGAGAGTATCTGCCGGCAGTGGCCCTATAAGGTGCATACCAGTCTCACACAATTTTTCTAAAACGGGCTCAATAACGTCAATCTCCTCTCGCCCTAAGTGTCCCGACTCCCCTGCGTGCGGGTTGAGGCCGCTAACTAAAATGCGTGGGGTATCAATACCAAATTTAGTCTTTAAATCATGATGCAGGATATTGATCACCGATGTTAATAATTCTCGATTAATGGCTTCTGATACGTCTTTTAATGGCAAATGTGTAGTGACAAGTGCAACACGTAACTCTTCGGTAGCAAGCATCATGACCACGGTTTTGGTATTGGTTTTCTGTGCTAGGTATTCGGTATGCCCGCTAAAGCTGATACCAGCATCATTAATGACTGACTTATGAATTGGCCCAGTGACCATACCCTGGCAGTAGTTACTCTGGCAGGCCTCAATAGCTTGGTCTAAGCAACTGAGAATATAAGGGCTATTAGCGACATTTAATAGTCCTGGCACAGCGGGCTCTGCTAAAGCAACCGGAACGATAGCGAGCTCGCCAGCTGCCGAACCGGCGCGAAGAGCATCTGGTTCAACTAATTTTAGTGGAAGCTTCAATCGGCGGGCCCGCTGCAGTAACATATCGGGATCAGCAAAAGCGATAAGCTGTTGTTCATGCTTTTGCTGAGCCAGCTCTATCAATAGGTCAGGTCCGACGCCCGCGGGTTCTCCAGGTGTCAGTGCCAGACTAATCGTCATGATGCCGGTGTCTGTTTGATCTCGATAAAGGCCTCATCACGAATTTCTTGCAGCCAGACCTGTAATTCTTCCTCATATTTTCTTTGTCGAAGCATATTTTGCGCCTTGTTACGCAGAATCTCACTACTGAAATCTTGTTGGCGCCGCTCTGTTACCTGAAGAATGTGCCAGCCAAACTGGGATGAAAATGGTGCGCTTATATCATTGATAGCAATGGTGCTCATTGTCTGCTCAAACTCAGGAACAAACATGCCAGGCGTCGACCAGCCTAGTTCCCCACCGCTAAGGGCAGAACCTGGATCTTCAGAGAATTCTTTGGCCAAGATTGCAAAATCTTCTCCGGCCAGGCTTCTTTCGCGCAATTTACCGAGTTGATCAATTGTCGTTTGCTGATCGCGAATTTGATTAGGCTTGATCAAAATATGGCGGGCAAAGTGCTGCTCGACCAGTTGCTCCTCGCCTCCGCGACGTTCATACAATTTAATTAAGTGGTAACCCGCAGCACTGCGGATAGGCTGAGATACTTTACCGAGCTCTAGTTTTTCGACGGCTTCAATAAAAACACCGGGTAACTGAGCCATTTTTCTCCAACCTAAGTCGCCTCCTTGAAGGGCGGATTGATCTGCGGAATTAGCAATGGCTAAGGCTCTGAAGTCTGCACCCTGTTCAACCTGATTAAACAGTAACTGAGCGCGCCCGACCACTTCATCAATGGCATCTTTAGTAGAATCACTGGATATGGACAGCAAGATTTGCCCGATATTCACGTCAGGTGAAGTGACAAAGCGGCCGTCTTCAGATTTTAAGAAATTGTCTAATTCTTGCTCACTGATCCTTATGCGCCGCATTACTTTGCCTTGCTGTACTCTCATAATGGTGAGTTCATTGCGGATTTCTTCTCGCATCGAAGTGATACTTGATCCTTGTAAAGTAATTTGCTCGATATACTGTGCCACCGAAATTTTATTACTGGCCGCAATTCGAGCAACGGCTTGGTTGAGTTCTTCATCAGATATTCGGACGCCGGAGTCATATCCCATGGTTAACTGCAAACGTTCTGAAATAAGCCTATCGAGGACTTGTTGCTCAAGTATCTCTTGAGGAGGCATCTGAGTGCCAGATTGCGTTAACTGAGCCACAATAGCATCCATACGTTGGTCTAGTTCGCTTTTAAGGACGACGTCATCATCGACGATAGCAACTATTTTATCTAACACTTTGACCTGAGCTGTTACTTGGAGTGAGAGAAACAGCACGATTAGAGCGACTGCTGTAAGAGACGTTAATTTTTTAAAAGTTTTCATTATGTTCATAACCATAAATACCATTATTTAACATTGTGTCTACGCGATTACTGCTGCCACCTAGACCTTTAAATTCAATTTTGAAGGCAAAGCCATTTCTGGCTTTTAGCTCCTCTTCTGGAAGTAGAAAATCGTCATCACGTCGCAGGGATCGGAATGCAAAAAGAGAGGTTCGCCAACAACAGTTGTGGTATTCGAACCCAGCAAAGATCTCTAGTTCCCTATGATTAGTAAAATCATGATTCCATCGTCCCACCAAATTCAAATTTGGTGTCAGGGGCACGAAGCCTGAAATGTTAGTTTGCTTTATATTTTGGTCAACTAGCTGGCCATCATATTCTCTCGCGGCCCTTCTAGTATATCGATAACTGAAGTTAAAAATTCGTTTTTTTCGATCATTATAGCGAGCACTAAACCCAGTCTTTTCAAGGTGGTTGTCCAAGTCGTCATAGACAATGTCGCTGGTAAAGCGCCAATTGTTAGTGACTCTGGCGGCCAGCTCTAGAGCAATAACCGATCTATCACGACCCATTTCAGCGAATTCTTCGGCAAATGGCGCAGTGGTCAACATAACCCTTCGATCTGCATAGTAAACCGATTGGGCTATGCTGGCACGAAATCGCTCTTGGCCTGAACTTGGGTCAATAAGCCGCGTGGTCACTCCAGCCGTTAGACGCTTATCATCGGAAATTCTATCACCACCAACGAACCGAGTGTCGCGAAATAATAGGTCATATGAGGGAGTGAACTCCCGAGTATCGAAATCAGGCAGTGCCGATTGATCCTTATAGGCTGAGCGCAGATACATTAGCCTAGGCTCAAATGTCTGTGTGGCCCCATTTAGCCAGTTCAACTTACGCTCAAAAAAGATGCCTGTGTCAACGCTGTAGACTGGAACAGTAACCGCAGGACTCTGATCTGTGACAAGAGGTTGTATCCCGGGGAGTTGGTTAAGCTTATAGGCCAGATGTTTTAATTGTACTTTGGGTTTAAAGTAGCCCCAAGCCCAGCGCCGATCCCAGGTTAGGCTATAGTCAACACGGCTGCGATTACCTTCTACTTTATTAGGGTTAGTGTGCCTAAAGACCGAGTATTGATTATTTAAGTTAATCACTAGGTTATTGGAAAAACGATAATAACCCTCGACTGCGACGCGCGGAAGAATAGAATATTGATCGGCCAGTCCACGGGTGATAGTTTGATAGTCTTCGCTTGCGATTCGGTAGTTCCAATGTTCGGTCTCATAGCTGGCGTAGGCACGTTGCTGTATATGTGTTTTGCTAGTCTCATCAATAGTCATGTTACCTAGATCGCGCACATAGTCAGCATCACTCACCTTGTTGTAGTCGACCAAAGTCGACCAAGGACTGCCTGCACCACCAGCATGATTAAAATTAAACATGTAGCGATCTTCACCCTCATAGGGATACAGGCCAGTAACAGGACTAATTTCATCATCATTGTCTCCACCCTTGTCATTGCCCAGAAAAGCCCCTGAGACTGTGCTTTTCGACCAGTTATTAAGGTGACGAAAGTTAGCTTCTATGCCGGAACCGCGATGCTGCACATACCGAGGTGAAATCGTTGAGTCATAGTTTTGGGCAATATTCCAATAAATGGGTTGGGTAATATCCAGGCCATTTTCTTGGTTAATATTTACGTCGGGGATCAATAATCCAGAAGACCGACGGTCATCTATTGGAAATTTAATATAGGGAAAGTAAAACACTGGAATGTCTTTTATTTCAAAGCGAGCATTTTTAATGGTTGCCCAGCCCGATTCTTGATCAATTTCGATCTGCTTAGTAACCAGTTGCCAGCTAGAGTCGCCAGGTGCGCAGGTCGTGTAGGATGCCTCATCAATGACGATATCGCCCTGATCAGATTTGCTGAGCTTTTTGGCAGTACCTCTTATTGACGATGCGTGAATAACGTAAGTTGCATCATTAATTGTTACATTGCTGTTAGCAACGTCGACATAAGCATCCTCTCCCGTCAGTAAAAGTCCTGGCTCACGAAATTCCACATTACCCTGCAGAGAGACTTTTTGTGCATTTTGGTCAATTATGGCGAAGTCACTTTTAATTTGACGATTGCCCTGAGATATTTGCACATCGCCCTCAAGTAAAGCAATCTTATCCGATGAGGCCTTGGTTGAGTCTGCTGTTACGCGTAGCGGTGCATCTTGCATATCTACGTCTGTATCTTCATTATTATAGCGAGGCTCTATGAATGCGCCACAGGACGTATTGCTATACCGCTTTTGTTGCTGTGCAGTCATGTTAATGGTCTGTACCCAGTCCAAGGTGTGAGTAGACAGTGTTTTATGGGTCTCAGATTTTTTTAGCGCAGGCGCAATGTCCATTGCGAAAACAGTGCCAGACAAGCCAAAAGTAATAGCTAGAGTAGATAGAAAATAGTGGTTAATTCGAGTTAACATAGAGTGCTTTACTAGTATAGTGACCTTCGATTAACAGTGTAATTACCTAGCCATTATCTTACCTGATATATTTAACGGGTAGGGCTGTGAATTCATCTAAATCGGTTAAAAGTGTTTTTTTTCACCAAAGAATAATTATTACTTTGGTGCCTGACGAATAAACCATTATTTTGATATAGGTATTAACCATTTGAATAAAGAAAAGCGGCGTCAGTTAACAGAATGGATCTTGACCTATTTACCTGAAAAAAATGATCTTCAGGGAACTTTAGAGTTGCAGGGTCTTGCCGGTGACGCGGGCTTTCGGCGCTACTATCGACTTAATACCATTCCTAGTATGATCGCTGTAGATTCACCTCCCAGCAAAGAAAATAATCTGGCTTACGTCCAGATTTCACTAGCATTAAACGCTCGAGGGATCAGAAGGCCCCATCTTTATGCGGTTGATTTCAGTCGAGGTTTTTTGTTACTGGAAGACCTAGGCGAGCAGTTAATGCAGCCTCTATTAAATGATGAGACCGTTGACAAACTCTATGGTCAAGCCGAGCTAATGTTGCTGTCGATTCAAAATTCAGCGCCGGATACCCAGATCTTTCCAATATATGAAAAGGCTTCGCTCGCCCAAGAATTTGATCTTTTCGCTGCCTGGTTTGTCAAAAAACTACTAGGAATATCCATAGATAAACACGCTAAAAATATGCTTGATACACTCTGTACCGATTTAATCACTAGCGCTCTTTCACAACCACAGGTCATTGTGCACAGGGACTATCATTCTCGAAACCTCATGGTTGTGGATGACAAAAAGTTGGCTGTGATTGATTTCCAAGATGCAGTCATTGGACCGGTCACCTATGATTTAGTCTCTCTCCTTAAAGACTGCTATGTAACGTGGCCGCGTGAATTAGTCGAGTCAAGAGTCTTAAGTTATAGGAAGCGATTAGAGGATAGTCAGTTGATGGCAGGGGTGGATGAGCAGACATTTTTACGCTGGTTTGACCTCATGGGGCTACATCGACACATCAAGGTAATGGGTATTTTTGCGCGCTTGGCGCTACGAGATGGAAAGACGGGTTACTTACATGATCTTCCTTTGGTTATTGCGTACGTTCTAGATGTGGTTGCGAGATACCCGGAGGCCGCCGTATTTGGACAGTGGTTTGAGACTAAAATTACGCCTCATTTGCGGTCACACAGTTGGTATAGCGATAATCATCAATTTTCCTCAGCAGATTTAACTAATCGGGATAAATTTTAATGAAGGCGATGATTTTAGCCGCTGGTTTAGGCTCTCGATTGCGGCCACTGACGAATCAGTTGCCCAAACCAATGCTGAAGGTGGGCGGAAAGCCCTTATTGCAGTGGCATTTTGAAAAACTTGCCGATGCAGGCATCCATGAGGTTGTCGTAAATACCTCTTGGCTGGCTAGTCAAATAGAGGACTATTTTGGCAATGGCCAGCAGTTTGGTATCAATATCATGTGGTCTCGTGAGGACGCACCCTTAGAGACAGGTGGAGGTGTTTTTAATGCTTTGCCACTTCTTGGGAGTGATCCATTTGTGCTCATCAGCGCTGACATTTGGACTGATTTATCTTTTACTGACGTACTCAATCGCAGCATAGCGCTGGATCATTCAGCCCACCTTTTTTTGACCAAGAACCCCGAGCATAATCCTAGCGGCGACTTCTCTTTGACTGGTAGTATTGTAGGCTACGAAGAACCTCGTTATACCTATAGTGGTATAAGCCTTCTTTCTCCTGAACTATTTGAATCTTTAAAGCCCGTTGCAAAAGAGTTTCCACTGAGAGATATCCTGAGAACAGCAATTCTGGCCAGTCGAGTTAGCGGAGAAGTTTTTGCGGGAGACTGGTGTGATGTTGGTACCATTGAAAGATATAACACTTTAACTCAGAGGATTATGGAGAATGATGATCGCGAGTAATATTTACAAAGGACTGTTGTGGGTAGCTTTAATTACTATTTTATTACTATCGTTATTGCCAGTGTCCTCACCAATGCTCGAGTTATTCTCTTGGCAAGACAAGGTGCATCATTTTGTTGCGCACGGTGCACTGTGTTTCTTGGCTATTAGATCTTATGGTGACAGCCACTCTATCTGGACAATTGGATTCAGCTTAGTTGCGTTTGGTTTAGGGTTGGAGATTGCTCAGTCAATAACGGGTTATCGCTTCGGTGACCCCTTGGATGTCGTCGCGAACAGTTTAGGAATTGTTACCGTAGCGACTATGCATCTGGTACAACAACGAAATCCATGATCTCTATTTATCGAGGAAGTGACTATTTCGAAGCTCAATTACTTAGAGACTTGATTGAGCAGGACGGGTTACAAGTATTTTTGCAGGGCGCTGCGCTGCAGGGAGGCTTAGGAGAATTAGCGGCTATAGGGCACCTGTCGATTATGGTTAATGATCTAGACCAATCAAGAGCTAGGGATATTATTCTGGCATATGAGCGCGGTGACTTTGCACTGGAGGAGAACGATTGAATCAAAATCTTAAGCGCCACATGCTTTGGCTAGCACCCATAGTGGGAACGGTTATTTCACTGACTATGTTGAGTTATAACTGGTCTATTGAGGGTGCGCTGACCGCGGGACTTACCGCCTTGTGTGCACTGTGGTGGATATTCGAACCTATCCCCATTCCGGCTACCTCGATGATTCCACTTGGAGTCATGCCGTTAGTCGGTATTCTTGATGGCAAACAAGTTGCCCAGGCCTATGGTGATCCGCTTATTATTCTGTTGATGGGGGGTGCTATGTTGTCTAAAGCCATGGAGAAGAGTGGCGCTCATCGACGCATTGCTTTGGCTATGGTGAATCTTTTTGGTGGAGATAGTCTGCGCAGCCTAGTCTTTGGGTTTATGGTTGCCTCCGCGGTGCTCAGTATGTGGGTATCCAACACCGCTACAACATTAATGTTAGTGCCCGTTGCCTACGCCGTCTTAGACAGTATTCAGCATCCCGATGAGAGAGGGAAGCTTGCAGTGCCGTTATTTTTAGGCATCGCTTATTCTGCTAGCATTGGTGGGCTGGGTACTCCTATTGGTTCGCCACCAAACGTAATTTTCCTTAAGGTTTATGCTGAGGCAACAGGCACTATGCCTAGTTTTTTGCAGTGGATGATTTGGGCATTACCCGTGGTCGTGGTAATGATTCCTGCCGCTGGGTTGTGGCTAACTCGACATTTGAAGAGCGACCAATCAGCACAGATTCCTGAGGTTGGACGGTGGCGTCAGGAAGAGTTCAGAGTGCTGCTAATTTTTGGTTTAACCGCTTTAGCTTGGATTACCTTGCGTGAGCCTTTTGGTGGATGGACGTCTTGGTTTGGTGTACCTTCAGCTAATTATGCGGCGGTTGCGCTAACAGCCGTGATCATAATGTTTTTGGTGCCTAATGGTAAGGGCGGTAAGTTACTAGATTGGGATACAGCCGCAAATATTCATTGGGGAGTGTTACTATTATTTGCTGGGGGTATCGCCATCGCCAAAGCGTTCGCTATTACTGGCATTAGTTCAGCCATCGGCGAATCGCTATCGAGCGTAACTCGGTTATCAATTATCGTCATTATCGGTGTGGTCGCGTTGGCGGTGACGTTTTTAACCGAGATTACCAGTAATACAGCTACCACTTCACTGCTGATGCCAATTCTTGCCGCTGCGTCGCTGGGCGCCGGTTTTGAGCCTGCACTACTAATGTTGCCGGCAGCTTTGTCAGCAAGCTGTGCGTTTATGTTGCCGGTAGCAACTGGACCAAATGCCATAGTCTTTGGTACCGGCCAGATTACTGTAGAGCAGATGGTTCGAGAGGGTTTTATTTTGAACTTAATCGGTATTGTGGTTATTACCAGCGTGGTTTATTACTGGCTGGGATGATTCTCAAGTCAGGGCGCTATAAGTAGCTTAATGTTGGCCGGCTTAAGCGTTTGACTGCCTGCTAGAGAGAGTACTAGAGTGGTCAGCTCATCCCAAATGTCGGCCTTGCGCATACCTTTAATGCCGCGATCGATTGCGCCAGCTTGATAGAGCAACATTCTTAAATGCGCTGCACTACAACGTTGGATGGCAGAGCGAAACAATGGTAACCGTTTTTCCCAGACCCCCGCATTTTTGAGCGCCCAGTCGCGACTTTCACCCCGTGAGATTTGCTCACTCGCTTTGATTAAGATCCGTAATTCGCGAGTAATAGCCCAAAGTAAAGGAATTGCATCAGTTCCTTCACTGTGCAAGCCGCGCAGTGACCGGGCCGCAGATTGCGCATCGCCAGCAAGGACTTTATCAACGAATTCAAACAGGTTGTATCGAGCGCTGTCGGCGACAACTGAGGACATCATAATGGCATCAACCTTACCGTTAGTGGCTAGGAGCTTTAATTTCTCAATTTCTTGAACCGCGGCGAGTAAATTGCCTTCCACGCGCTCGGCTAATATTTCTACGGCTTGTTGATTGGCGGTTATATTAGATTCAAGTAGCCGCTGCTTAATCCAGCGCGGCAATTGGTCGCCAGTAACTGGCCAGACTTGAATATGAGCGCCAGCAGACTCTAATGCTTTCATCCACTTACTATTTTGTGCAGAGCGTTCAAGTTTTGGCAATATGACCAGGAGTAAATTATCTGGGCTAGGGTTGGCGCAGAGTTCACAAATTGCTTTACTGCCTTTGTCGCCAGGTTTACCGTTTGAAATCCTAACTTCAATTATTTTCTTTTCGGCAAACAAAGACAGTGCGTTAGCTTCATTGTGCAATTGCCCCCAGTCAAATTTTCCCTCACCGTGAAATACTTCTCGACCACTGAAACCTTGATTCCGTGCTGCCAGTCTAACTGCATCAGTGGACTCTTGAGCGAGTAAGGGCTCATCGCCACTGATAACATATACCGGCAAAAGCTGTTTTGATAGGTGGCTTTGAAGCTGTTCAGGTCTTATTTTCATATCATACCTAAAGGTTTTAGCTAAGCATCGATGGGCGTGGGTAGAGCCCTAAGTCGGTTCAAAATTTGCCGTACAATTTCACTGCGCATTTCTGTAAGAATCCGCTGTTCTTCGTTTGATGAGGCCAAAATATCCTCTTCCCTAAATTCATAGACCCTTTCTACCGACGCTGTTGTTAAAGATAGAACCTGTTTATCGTCGGCATCAGTAATATAAAAATCTACATCTTCATTGAGCTGGTATTCGGCCACGCGACCACTGGAGTTAATGCTGGCTATACGTGTATTTTGTCTAAAATCAACAATCACAACTATATAATTGGATTCGGCTTTGGTGGCGGCGTTGGGTACGCCATAGGTGCTCAGTGCTCGACGCAGTTCTTTTGTCAGCGCGGTAGTGGTACTGCTTGATGAAAGATAAACGGCCCCTATAGATGAAGCGACTATTTGACTGTCACGGAGTTGCCATCCACAGCCTGAGATAATTAGAGTAATAATCAATAGTAACACTCTATATTTCATCATTAACCTCTCAGTTTGCCACTATGTTAATTAATCGACCCGGCACGACAATGATTTTACGAATAGTGTTGCCTTCGATGAATCGTTGCACATTCTCATCAGCTAGCGCAATGTTTTCAATATTCTGCTTTGAAATGTCGGCCGCAACCTCGATTTTTCCTCTAACTTTGCCATTGACTTGCAGTACTAAGGTAATAGTACTACGCACTAATGCTTGCTCATCAACTGAAGGCCAGCTCGCTTCAGCTACGGATTCTGAGTAGCCTAAAGCCTGCCAAAGAGCGTGACAAATATGCGGCGCTATAGGGGACAATAACAAAATAGCACTGGTTAGAGCTTCATGACGCACAGCGATTGATTGACTCTCAGTGCCGCTATGTTTAGCAACGTCATTTAATAATTCCATGACTGCTGCAATAGCGGTGTTAAAGGTATTGCGCCGCCCAAAGTCATCATTCACTTTGTTGATGGTCTCATGAGTTTTTCGGCGAAGATCTGTCTGCTGCTGACTTAGACTTGCGATATCAAGAGGCGCAATCACATTAGCTTCAAGATGCTCATGAACCATTTTCCAAAGCTTGCGCAAGAATCGATGGGCGCCAGAAAGACCTTCATCACTCCATTCCAATGTTTGTTCTGGGGGGGCGGCGAACATGGTAAATAGACGGACGGTATCAGCACCCTGTTTATCAATCGCTGTTTGTGGATCGACGCCATTGTTTTTTGACTTCGACATCTTAGTGATACCACCGCTATTAACAGTATCGCCACTGGTAGTTTCCGTCGCTTTAATAGTGCGACCTTTTTCGTCACGCTCCACGGTGACTTCGCTGGGGGCCAGCCATATCTTCCGGCCATCAATTTGTTTATAAAAAGACTCAGCCAAAACCATGCCTTGGCAGAGTAGGCTTTTAAAAGGTTCGTTGCTGTTAACCAAGCCCTCATCGCGCAATAGCTTGTGGTAGAAGCGCGCATACAGTAGATGTAAAATCGCATGCTCTATGCCGCCGACATACTGGTCCACGGGAAGCCAATAGTCGGCTCGTTCTGGATCAAGCATTGCACTATTTAGGTCAGAGCAGGTAAATCTTGCATGATACCAAGATGACTCCATAAATGTGTCAAAGGTGTCTGTTTCGTGTTCGACCGCTTGACCGTTAAATTCAGTCATGCGCCAATTTTTATCGGCTTTGATAGGTGACTGTATGCCATCCATTTCCACGTCAACGGGTAGTATTATCGGCAGACGGTCTAGTGGCACGGCAATTTCGCCACCCTCTGCAAGGTTGTACATAGGGATTGGTGTTCCCCAGTAGCGTTGTCGGCTTACCCCCCAGTCTCGCAAGCGATAATTGGTAGTTACCGAACCATGATCCACTTTTATAAGATCTGCAGAAATAGCCTCAAAAGCAGCGTCAAAGTCTAGACCATCATATTTCCCAGAGCGGGTTAAGATCCCTTTGTCGGTAAAGGCTTTATGTTCAATGGAGCATTCTGCACTGTCAGGAGCAAGAACAACCTGCGTGATAGGTAAGTCGTAGTTTTTTGCGAACTCATAATCTCTTTGGTCATGCCCTGGTACGGCCATAACTGCGCCTGAACCGTAGTCCATCAATACATAATTACCCACCCAGACAGGAACCAAATCACCGGTCAACGGATGAACAGCAGTAATACCCGTGTCCATACCAATCTTGTCCATGGTCGCCATTTCAGCTTCTGACGTCTGCTGTAGGCGGCAGTTTTCAATAAAGCTAGCTAACGCAGAATTATTTTTGGCCGCCTCAAGGGCAATCGGATGCTGGGTAGCTAAGGTTAAATAAGTGACACCCATAAGCGTGTCAGGACGGGTAGTGTAAACCTCAAAATGGTTATGCTCTCCGGCGGGTTGAGATAGGTCAAAGACTACGTTCACGCCCCGGCTTTTACCGATCCAGTTGCGCTGCATTGTTTTGACCTGCTCCGGCCAGTGTTCTAGTTCATCTAAATCGTCGAGTAATTGCTCAGCATAATCAGTGATACGGATAAACCACTGCGGTATTTCCTTTCGCTCTACCGCGGTATCACAGCGCCAGCAGCAGCCATCAATTACCTGTTCGTTAGCCAGCACTGTTGCATCATTGGGGCACCAGTTAACGGAACTGGTTTTTTTGTAGACCAAGCCCTTTTCGTATAATTTGGTGAAGAACCACTGTTCCCATTTATAATATTCAGGTTCGCAGGTGGCTAGCTCTCGAGACCAGTCGATGCCAAAACCCAGACTTTTCAGCTGAGTCTTCATATAGGCAATGTTCTCATGGGTCCACTTTGCTGGTGCAGTATGATTCTGAATAGCAGCGTTTTCAGCTGGCAAGCCAAATGCGTCCCAACCCATAGGCTGTAGAACATTTTTGCCCTGCATCTTTTGATAGCGAGCGATCACATCGGTAATGGTGTAATTGCGCACATGACCCATATGCAGTTTGCCGCTGGGATAAGGAAACATGGCAAGACAATAAAATTTCTCTTTATTAGGGTCTTCGTTGACCTCAAAGGTTTTATTATCGTTCCAGTATTGCTGCGCTTCCCGCTCAATTTGTGCGGGGTTATAATTTGCGTCAAAGGTCATTGAAATTCACTGCTTATAAGAGTTGGTCATCAGCGTGAATTATAGGGGAATGTTGCCCACTCTAACAGTCATCCGAGAGGAATAGCGTTAACAGCTACCCCCTCGGGGAACTTGGGTTGAGTTTAGGTCGCCTGACGGGCAGGGATACCAAGTTCCTTGAGCTTTTGAGCTATGTCTTCTGCTGACGTGGAAGCTTGAATCTCACGATCGACATAAAGCACTTTGCCATCTTTACCGATGTAAATCGTGTGGCGGTTAGGGATCCCATAAAAAGCCAGTACATCATAGGCTTTGGCGACTTCTTTTGAGGGGTCGCTTAATAGCGGGAAATCAGCATCATTTTCAGCGGCGAATTGTTTATTGGTCTCCAGTGGATCAACACTGGCCATGAAGTAGGCGACCTGCAGGTTTTTCAATAGGTGGCCATTTTGAGCAAGTGACTTACATTCTATGGTGCACCCACTAGTGAACGCCTTGGGGTACCAAGCGATGACTACTGCTTCTTTATCATGGAATTGGCTGAGCGTATAAGTTTTCCCATCAGTCGCTTCGAGCTCGAAGTCTGGGGCCTGATCTCCCACTTCAAGTGCAAAGGCAGTTGCTGACATTACCAGACTGCTTACAAGAGCAAAGACTTTACTTAATTTCATTTTTAGATTCCTTTAAGACATTAGTTTTGATTCGATTAAATATTAAAAAACACACTATTAACAATGATAAAAACACTACTGGCCATGACCCCGTCATTGAAAAGGGCGTTTGGCCAGCGCGTGGCTGAACTATACCGCTAACTTCAGCGATACTGTTCTGATCTATACGCTGATAGACCTTACCTTGATGGTCTACCAGGCCGGAAATGCCGTTATTAGTCCCGCGTATGATTGGCTTAGCATTCTCTACGGCCCTCATCCGAACCATTTGCATGTGCTGCAAGGGACCCAGTGACTCGCCAAACCAGGTGTCATTACTTACCGTGAGAATAACCGACGCTTCCCTACTATTACGTGCCACAAGATCGGGATAGACCACTTCATAGCAAATTGCCGTCGCTATAAACTGCTCTTTAACTGAGAGAGGGGCCTGGTTAGGTGGGCCGATAGACAGCGAGGACATCGGTAAATCAAACAATTTAATTAACCCTCGCAGCAAAGATTCCAGCGGTACATATTCACCGAAGGGGACGAGGCGAGTTTTATGGTATTGACCTTGATCAGCACCCATAGCCAGCACTGACGAGTAATAGCGGCGTGGTTCAGCCTGATAGGTAATAATACCTGTTAACAATGTAGAGCCACTGTCGATACTTCGACTCTGTATACTTTGCATAAAATGTGGGATTCTTTGAGGTATGCTGGGGACAGCAGCTTCCGGCCAAATAATAAGATCATGACCCCAATAAGGTTCAGTTTGGGCTGCTAATTGGTCTAGTATCGCGCGTCGCTTTTGAACAGACCATTTTTCATTTTGTGGGATATTAGGTTGGATTATCGCTACGGTTATCGGTTTACCCCGATCCTTGGTCCATTCTACTTGTTGCAAGAAATAACCTGAGACAGTAAATGTCACCAGTAGTGCGCAAAGGCTGATTGCTGAGCGCCGCTTACCCATGCCTTGCACTATCCACATACCAAGCACAGCAGCAAGTGCAGTAATAAAACTCAGCCAGAGCACGCCACCAATGGGAGCCCAGCCGTTCAGCCAGGTGTCAGTGTGGCTATAGCCTGCATAAAGCCAAGGAAATCCTGTGAAAATCCAAGTTCTGATCCACTCGCTAAGCACCCATATTGCCGGTAAGCCAAGCATCAATGCTATTGGGGTTGATGGTAAGAAAGCGGCGAATGTAAAAGGAGCCGCGAAAATAACGGCTAAAAAAAGACAAAACAATGTCGTAGCAATTAATGCGAGCGGCGCGGCGATAAAGCCATACTCATGAATACTGACATATAACCAGCTTGCGCCAGCGATAAATAAGCCGAATCCATAAGTCATGGCATTAAAAAATGCTTGTTTAATCGATGGCTGACGGAACGATTGAAATAGAATCGCCATACTCACTATTACAGCAGGCCAAAGCTCAAAAGGAGAGAGTCCTAAGGGAAAAATTGCTCCTCCAATGAGAAGCAGGCCATAGCTTTGGGCTTTGCTGAGGCGCTTCATGGAGCGATTCTAGTAACTTCCAGTTGAGTTATTTTTCGCCGATCGCCAGCGACAACAGTGAAGTGAAAATCGTTAATGACGACCGTATCTGCAACCGCTGGCAGGCGCCCAAGCGCGTCGATTATAAGGCCTGCAACCGTATCAAACTCATCATCAGGTAGGCCAACGTCGAAATACTCATTAAAGTCAGCAATCTCAGTAATGGCATCAACGGTGTAAAGGTTTGTATCAATTTTACAAATTTGCTCTGGGCCGTGATGGTCGGTTTCATCTTCAATTTCACCAACTATTTCTTCCAGCACATCTTCAATAGTGAGTAGGCCAGAGACCCCGCCATATTCATCGATAACAATAGCCATGTGATATCGTTGTTCGCGAAATTCTTGAAGAAGGACGTTGATACGCTTGCTTTCAGGAATAACGGTGGCAGGGCGCAACATATTTTTGAGATTAAATGATTCCTTGCCCGATAAAACTAAGGGAAGTAGCTCCTTAGCTAAAAGGATACCTTGAATATCATCTGAGGATTCACCCACCACAGGAAACCGAGAATGCTGCGATTGAATAACAATTTTGAGAATTTCTTCTAATGGCAAGTCGGCTTCAATAATCTTCATTTGTGAGCGGGGGATCATAATCTCCCGGGCCTGAAGATCAGATACTTTTAGAGCACCTTCCATTATTTGCAATGCATCAGCATCGATAATCGACTCATTCTCAGCACTACGCAGCATGTCAGCAACTTCATCGCTATTGGTTGGGCTTGGAGAAAACAGCCGAACAAATTTCTTCAGTAACGAGGTTTCTGACGTTTTACTTGTGGGGGGGACATCATTCATTTTTAGCTCAATTGTACTCAGTTGTTGCAGTGTAGGGGGCAGGATAATTCAAACCAAGCAAAATTTCGGTTTCCAGAGCTTCCATAGTCTGCGCATCACTATCATCACCATGATCATAACCCAACAAATGTAAAACACCATGCACTATCATGTGTGCCCAGTGTGCCTGCAGAGATTTCTGCTGCTGCTCAGCCTCTGCGCTGACTATAGGCGCGCAGACCACTAAATCTCCTAGCATTGGAAGTGGCTCCGGGGTTACTGCGGAAAAAGGGAATGACAGCACGTTGGTGGCCCCTGATTTTCCTCTGTATTGCTTGTTCAGGGCGGCGCTCTCAGATTCCCCGACAACCCTTATGCTCAGTTCAGTGGAATCATTGTGATTGCCCAATGCGGCCGCTGCCCAGCGCTTTATTAGGGTGTCGCTGGGGATGTTCTCAGATGGGCAGGCTCGCTGGATATCAATCAAAATAGGCATAGTTAAGTTAATTGATTTTCTTTATCGAAGGCGTCATAAGCGTCAACAATACTCTGAACAATGGAATGACGAACCACATCGCGGGATTCAAAGTGGGTAAAACTGATCTCTTCAACATTTTTCAGGACTTCACAAGCATGCACTAAACCGGAGTTCACGCCTCGTGGTAAATCAATTTGTGACATATCACCGGTTATCACTGCAGTGGAGCCGAAACCAATACGGGTTAAAAACATTTTCATTTGTTCGCGAGTAGTATTTTGACTCTCATCAAGAATGATATAGGCACCATTGAGGGTACGTCCGCGCATATAAGCCAGAGGCGCAATCTCAATAACGTTTCGCTCCTGCAATTTCGCCACGGTTTCAAAACCAAGCATTTCGTGTAGGGCGTCGTACAGAGGACGTAAATAGGGGTCTACTTTCTGAGCGAGATCGCCCGGTAAAAACCCTAGGCGTTCGCCTGCCTCAACAGCTGGACGCACCAGTAAAATCCGCTCCACTTCATCTCTTAGCAATGCTTCAACAGCACAGGCTACCGCCAAGTAGGTTTTTCCTGTGCCAGCAGGGCCAACACCAAAGTTGATGTCATGGGTTTGTATCGACCGAACATAACGCTGTTGATTGAGTCCCCGCGGCTTAATACTGCCTTTTTTTGTACGAATAACAGAAAAATTATCGAGGTCAGTGACCTGCTCTGTGTTCTTAGCGAGTTGATCCATAGATATTGTGCTCTCAAATTGTCTAAGATGGAGGTGAACTTCTTCGGGGGTGACAACACTAAAGTGTGCGGTTTCTCGATAAAGATTGTGGAGCGTATCAGCGGCATGCTTTGCAGGGCCCGGATCGCCGTAAACAGCAAAGAAGTTATCTCGCGAGCGTATTTCAACATTGAGGCGGCCCTCAATTAATCGCAGGTTGTCGTCAAATTGGCCGCGGAGAGAGGCGAGGCGATGAGCATCATTTGGCGCAAGAGTAACATTAAAAGCTGCAGGTTGAGTTTCCAGTTGTTTCAAGGGGTGCTTAAACGCCTATATAGTTATTGACTACCCCTAGCATAGCCCGATCATGGGATCAGCGTAAACTCTTTTTACCCCCCTATCTCTTGATTAAAAAAATATAACGAATGGGCTGTATAAAAAGATTTCTTACTGCATGGAGTGGCGCGCTTCTTGAAGCGGCATTAAATGAGTTGGCCGCGAAGCGAGTTTGGTAAGGCTTCAGTGATTATGACATTTGCAAAATCGCCAATTAGATCTTGATTGCTAGTGCGGAAATTCACCACGCGGTTATTTTCAGTGCGCCCTTGAAGCTCACCAGGATCCTTCTTTGAGACGCCAGTGACTAAAAGGTTTTGTTGCGTGCCCACCATGCGACGACTGATTTCCATAGCATTCTGTACAATTCTTGTCTGTAATATCTTGAGGCGCTGCTTTTTTTCCTCGGGACTGACGGTATCCGATAAGTCAGCAGCCGGAGTTCCTGGACGTGCGCTATAGATAAAACTAAATGATGTGTCAAATCCCACCTGTTCAATCAATTTCATAGTGGCGGCAAAATCTTCTTCAGATTCATTGGGAAAACCAATAATGAAGTCAGATGAAATACTTATATCTGGGCGCAGCTGGCGCAGACGACGAATTTTTGATTTGTATTCAATAGCTGTGTGGCCGCGCTTCATTGCCATGAGAATTTTGTCCGAGCCACTCTGCACAGGCAAATGTAAGTGACTCACTAGCTCAGGCACGCGGCTATAGACGTCGATAAGGGCATCGGAAAACTCTACTGGGTGAGACGTTGTGTAACGAATACGATCGATACCATCAATGCTGGCAACAAATGGAATGAGTTCAGCAAAGTCGCAAATCGTACCATCGGGCATATCGCCCCGATAAGCATTAACATTTTGGCCAAGAAGATTGACTTCGCGCACGCCTTGTTCTGCGAGAGAGTTAATCTCCGCTAAGACATCGGCGATGGGGCGACTGACTTCTTCGCCTCGGGTATAAGGGACAACGCAAAAAGTACAGTACTTGGAACAGCCTTCCATAATTGAAACAAAGGCGCTGGGGCCGTCAGCTTCAGGTTCAGGAAGGCGATCGAATTTTTCAATTTCAGGGAAGCTAATATCTACAACAACAGCACCGTTAGCTTGTTTTTCCTCCATCATTTCTGGGAGACGATGCAGTGTTTGCGGACCAAAAATAAGATCTACAAAGGGCGCTCGTTTAGCAATGGCGGCACCCTCTTGGCTGGCAACACAGCCACCTACGCCAATCAACAAATCTGGCTTAGCTTCTTTGAGGTGCTTCCATCGGCCAAGTTGATGAAATACTTTCTCCTGTGCTTTTTCTCTAATCGAGCAAGTATTTAGCAATATTACATCGGCATCTTTTGCGTTATCGGTGATTACCATTTGATGGCTTTCGCCGAGCAAGTCTCGCATGCGCGCAGAGTCATATTCATTCATTTGACAACCGTGCGTTACGATATGGAGTTTTTTAACTGACTTTTCCAGCATTCTTATAGTCTTACTCATTAGAGACGCGCCATTATAGCCTTGAGTGCCCATTGCGCAACATTTTGCG
>CAJJAU010000015.1 GCA_905182275.1 gamma proteobacterium HTCC2207 | reverse complement strand
ACGACCAGACTATTTTGAAAGTTTATGCGAGTTTCCTGTGCCATTTCGCGAATTCGACGAAGCGAGTGAAACCTATGCTATTGAGCCGCTTATCAAATGTGATACCGCAGGTAACATTATCAGTGTGCGTTTTTCTAATCAGTTGATGCAAATGATTGACCCTATGCAAGAGGGTGTCCGCTCGTTTTATCTGGCCTACCATGATCTTTGTTGTCGCATTACAGATACTGCTAATCGCTGTGCTTTTCGATTAGAAGGTGGCCAAGTTTTATTGGTGGCAGCTCATCGAGTACTACACGCTCGAGAAGCTTTTATTCCCGTCGGCAAACGACATCTGCAAGATGCTTACTTTGAGCTAGATAATGTCGCTAACCGATTAATTCAATTACAACGTAATTCGGAGGTAGTAAGTGCCTGACGTCGTATCTTTTACCGCGATGGAAAATGCCAGTCGAGCAGACTATGACCTTGTATTTGAGCATGATATGAAGAATATCCAAGGGCAAGCAGATCGCGTGATTCAGTGGATGGAGATGATGGGCGGTGACTCTCCTTACAAGATAAGCCGTCTGGATCATTGTCTCCAGACGGCAACCAGAGCCCAATCTGATGGTGCAGATGAAGAAACGATTGTCTGCGCATTATTACACGATATTGGTGATGTCATATCTCCCGCTAATCATTCTCAAGCTGCCGCTGCCCTGCTGCGCCCCTACGTCAGTGAGAAGAATTATTGGATCGTTTTACATCATGGTCTGTTTCAAGGTTACTACTGGATGCAACATTATGATCAAGATCGTAATTCCAGAGATGCCTTAATCGATAGTCCACATTACCAAGCTTGCGTTGATTTTTGTGCCAACTGGGATCAGGTGTCTTTTGACCCAGACTATAAGAGTCAGCCCCTCGAATATTTCATTCCTATGGTCCGCCGAATATTTGCACGATCGCCAGGTGCCAATCTATAGCGAAGTCAGTTGACAGAGTGTTGTGAGCGCGTAGAGTGACGTGCCTACCTTGTGTAGGTTTATTCTCTTAACGCAAATAAAGGTGTACTCACGTTGTCAGACAATAATAGTAATCATGATCATCTCGAACCTCAATTACTGGCTGCACCGAACACCTTGCTGTCACTGTTACAGTTTTTGTCACCCTACAAACGACAGATATTTATTTTCTTAATCGCGCTATTAATTACAGCGGGGATAACCCTTTCAATAGGTCAAGGTCTTCGGTTATTAATCGATGGTGGGTTTGCTGACAAGTCAGAAGACAATTTAAATACGGCGGTCCTGTTTATTATTGGTCTTGCAGTCCTAATGGCGGCAGGAACCTACGTGAGATTCTATCTTATCTCTTGGCTGGGAGAGCGAGTGAGTGCAGATATTCGCACTGCGGTGTTTGATCACGTAATTACTTTGCACCCTGCGTTTTTTGAAACTAACCGTAGCGGTGACATCATGTCCCGTTTAACCTCAGATACAACCTTGTTACAGTCAATTATAGGTTCATCTATGTCCATTGCTCTGCGCAGTGGTATTAGTTCTTTAGGCGCCTTAATCATGCTCTTGGCGACTAATTTCAAGTTGTCACTTATCGTCCTGTTGTCGATACCCCTCATTCTTTTGCCGATCCTGTATTTCGGTCGCAGGGTGCGAACTCTTTCTCGTCAAAGTCAGGACTCGATTGCCAGTGTCGGCAGTTATGCCGGAGAAGTTATTCAGCAGATAAAAATTGTCCAGAGTTTCACCCAGGAGTCTTTTGAGAAGGCGGCTTTTGGGGAGGAAGTAGAGCGGGCTTTTAGCGTCGCAAAAAAGCGTATTGGGCAGCGAGCTATTCTCACCGCCATGGTTATCCTTGCTATCTTCGGTGCGCTGAGTGCAATGCTTTGGTTTGGTGGTCGAGACGTTATGTCTGGCGCCATGTCTGGGGGTGATCTTGGGGCCTTTATTTTTTACGCGACACTTATGGCCTTGGGTGTCGCCTCTCTCTCCGAGGTGTATGGTGAGCTGCAGCGTGCAGCTGGGGCGACCGAGCGATTAATGGAGCTGTTGCATGCGCCAAATGAGATTGTGCTGGCAGAGTTGATTACTGCTGATGTTGTCAATTTACAGGCCTCCATTACTTTTAATGATGTGAATTTTTGTTATCCCTCAAGACCCAATCAGGCTGCGCTAACGGATTTCTCACTGACTATTCCAGATGGCAAAATCATTGCGCTAGTTGGGCCCTCAGGGGCTGGTAAATCAACGCTGTTTGCACTTATTCAGCGGTTTTATGAGTCTCAGCAGGGTAACGTGCAGTTTGGAGGTGTTGATATTCGAGAGCTAGATCTGGAGGGCTTACGCCAACAGATTGCCGTAGTTGATCAGCAGCCAACTCTATTTACAGGGGATGTGATGTATAACATCCGCTATGGAAAACTCGGTGCGAGCGACGAGGAGGTTATTGATGCAGCTAAGGCCGCTCATGCCGATGAATTTATACGCCAATTGCCCAATGGATATACAAGTAACTTGGGAGAGCAGGGCGTCCGTCTGTCGGGCGGGCAGCGTCAGCGCATCGCTATTGCGCGCGCACTGCTCAAAAATCCAAGAATTCTATTATTAGATGAAGCGACCAGTGCACTGGACGCTGAGAGCGAGAACAAGGTGCAATTGGCGCTAGATAAATTAATGAAAGGTCGAACGACGGTGATTATCGCCCACCGACTGGCGACTATTCTGCATGCAGATCAAATAGTAGTAATGGACGAAGGGCGCAATATAGCGGCTGGAAGCCATCACGAACTACTTGCTAATAATCCGCTATATGCTCGTCTGGCGGCGCTGCAGTTTTCTGCAGACGCCGTGTAATTCATTAATTATCGAGCGATGCGTTCGGCAGGAACCCAAGGAAAGGCACTAACAGAAGCTGTTAAATCGCCCAGATAACATTTTATTGTTAACTCTGTGCTTATTGAAGAGAGCTCGGATGGGACGTTGGCAAAGCCAATGTTCTTACCCAGACGCGGAGAGAATATACATCGCGACACATAGCCAACTTGCTCATCATGACTGAAAATGGGCCACGGCTGCTCAGGAGCTGCCGTGATGGGCTCGCCGGCGATCTCTATGCCCACCAATTTTCTCGCAGGACCGTTTTCTTTAATCTTCTTCAATGCCTCTTTGCCAATAAAGTCAATATCCTGATCAACATCCACCAGGCGGTCTAAACCGATTGTGTAGGGGCAGTCGTCCCTGGTGATGTCTGAGACGTAGGAGAGCATGCCGCCCTCTATACTGCGGATAGTATTTGGAGCTGCTGGGGCTATATTAAATTCTTGACCAGCCTCTCTAACCATTGCCCAGAGAGCATTGCCGCGCTTACCATCACGAAGGTAGAGTTCATAGCTTACTTCGCCGCTCCATCCTGTTCGAGCAATCACCATTGGAATGCCCGCGAGTGATGTTTCACGAGCGCGATAAAAGCGTAAATCATCGTGCTCGCCATCAAACAGTTTGCTGATGAGGGCTGGTGCTTTAGGTCCACATATACCCAGCGGTGATACGTCAGGTTCAAAGATATTAACATCTAAGCCGGAATTAATAGCCACGCCTTGAATCCAAAGCAACACGTCACCATCACCGGGAGACAGCCAGAATTGATCGGGTTTTAACCTTAGCAGTACTGAATCATTAATCGTTCCGCCATTATGATCGGTGAGAATCACGTAGAGACAGCGACCAATCTCACATTTTTCTAGATTTCTTGGGGTTAGCAGACGAATAAATTCATAGGCATCAGGCCCATTGATTTCAATCTGTCGCTCCACCGAGACATCCCACATAGTCACATCATTAACCAGACTATGATATTCGCTCTCGGTTCCGGCGTAAGCCGTTGGTAAGTACATGTGGTTGTATACTGAAAACGCCTTGGCGCCATCTTTTCTAGTCGAGTCAAAGAAGGGCGATTTTCTTACTCTGGCGCCAAATGAGATGGCTGCAGTTTTATTCTCTTGTGACATTTTTTTGTCTCCGATCAAGCCTTTATTTTCGCGCATCTTAAGCCCAAAATATCCTCGGAGTAAATCAAAATTTTCATCTTTTTTTAAGTGACTTTTTTAGCCCAAAATTTGTCTTAAAAACGACGCTTAATTACCTATTTTTACCAAAAATAAGGGTATGAATGATGCTCTTGAATAGGCTCGTAAGTACACTGAATTAATTAACTATTTTTAGGGCATGGTTACACCCGGTTTTATAGGAAATATCGGCAGTGATCGACTCTTAATGAAAGCCCGTACACGTTAGTATTGATAGGGTATAATTCGCGACATACCACCCACCAAAATAATAAGAGGGTTCGATGAAATTTACTTACATTTTGCTATTAATCGCCATGCTGGTTTCCTGCGCTGGAATTGATTCAGATACATCTGCGTCAATAAGTGCTGAGGCATTAAAGATTCCAACCTCTAGTGGCATCGTTCAGGGGAGAGTCTCCGCATCCGTCGATGCTGTTGTTACATGGGACGACCTTCCGTTTGCACAACCACCTGAAGGCGACCTTCGCTGGCGTGCACCTCGTCCACTTGAGGCAAAAGACCAACTTATTGTTTCAAAGAAAGACACCGCTTGCGTTCAGAAAGCCAGTAATTATGGTGGCATTGAAGGGGATGGGATTGTCGGTTCGGAGGACTGTCTCTACTTGGATATTAAAGCGCCCGCTGATTTTAAGGACAAGAATTATCCGGTGATGTTTTGGATTCATGGTGGAGGTAATACTACTGGCCTAAAAGATTACTATGACTATAGCAAGCTAGTAGCCTCTACAAATGTAGTGGTGGTTAGCACCAATTATCGGCTTGGAGCCTTAGGTTGGTTTACTCATCCAGCGATTCAGGACGAACAGTCTGGTTTGGACAAGACATCTAATTTTGGCACGCTGGACATTATAGAAGCCTTGAAGTGGGTTAAAGGTAATATCGATAGTTTTGGTGGTGACCCAGATAATGTCACCATCTTTGGAGAATCTGCCGGGGGCCATAACGTTTACGCGTTACTGGCATCACCGCTTGCAGATGGGCTGTTCCACAAGGCGATCTCTCAATCTGGCTACACTAGCAGCCATACTACTACGGACGCGATTAATAAGAATTCTAGTAATTCTTTGATTGAACGAGGCTCCTGGCAAATTGTCCATGGGATGTTAGATTCAAGTGACTCAAGAGCGGATGTTAGACGCAAGTTAAAAGAGATAGATGCCCAAGAGTTTGTGGGGCTTTATTACAAAGAAGACGGTATCGATAGTATGCCGCTCACTACTAGGGACGGGATAGTAATTCCTAAAATGGGCTTGTTAGCCGCACTGGGCGAGGAAAAGTACGCTAAAAAGATTCCGGTGATGGCTGGAGCGACCAAGGATGAAGTCTCGCTTTGGCACGGTTTGCATCGCTACTTTATGGATTCTGAGTATCGCTTTACTAAGTTGTTACCACCAATAGTAACTATTAAAACCCCAGAACTATTTGATCTGTGGGTGCGGACGCGCTCTCATGCATGGAAATTACGGGGGGTTGATATTCCATTTGAAGCCATGGAAACCGCCGGCTATGGCCACCTTTATGCGTATCGCTTTGACTGGGATCATCAGAAGAGCTCTATGTTTGCTGACTTTCCCAATATACTTGGCGCTGCCCATGGTACCGACATAGCCTTTGTTACCGGTGTCTATAAGTATGGTCCTATATCGTCTTATATTTATCCTGAGGGCTCAGCGAGGGATGAAATGGAAGCAACTATCATGAGTGCATGGAGCAATTTTGCGTTATCGGCTACGCCAGATTCGGGACTGTCCGTTAGTTGGGATAAATTTACTAGCTCAGCGCCGACATATGTTCATCTTGATAAAGACGACTTGCTTCGATCCGACACAGAACCGCATTCAATGGGTTCGCTTTTAAATACGCTCAGTGAGCATCCAGTGCCGACAGCTTTAGAAAAATGCTTAATCGTTTGGGAGTCCCTGATCAATGTAGGTGATCCGGACTTGGAGGCCATCCAAGACTGGAATAACGGTTTTTGTAGTAGCTTTGATCTTGCTCAGGAGCAAAGAAATATTCAAAATCGATTGATTGCGAAATATGGAAGTATTGGTGTTAACGACTAAATAAGGCCTGACAGATAGTCTTTTAGTTTACTACCGCCGTTTGCAATCATTTATTGGGCTTACTCAGTAACGTGTCTGCTTGTCCCTAGCGATGACTGACTGGTTCAAATAATGCGTTGTTGTATTGGCAAACCAGTGAAATACAGTCTAAATCTTAAGTGTCTATTAACTTTGAATACTCACTTCTGATTTAGGGTTGCTTATGCCGGAAGGTTTTGATCAAAAGAATAGGGGTTACCGTACCAGTACTAATAAAAAGAAGCTTCTAGCGGGAATAGTCCAGTATCAGCTAATAGTGGATACGCCGACGTTTATTATCGCCAGGGACGGAAGTTTCTATCAGCTGGACAGATTCTCGTCGTTACAGTCAAAGCGCCTTGATTATCGAGTTTAAGCTAAGATTTCGGTAAACCTTATACAAGTAACTCTGTTTGTTATTCACTCAAACCGTATTACTATTTTTCACACTCGGTGTGATGTCATTATTTTATGTCTGACTCTCGGATTAAATGTCTCTACTCAAAATGGGGGGGGTTGTGCACATATCAGCCAAGCACGAAAACTAACGATAACAGCCCTTAACACTTCTTATGGAAACCGATAAACTATAGTCTTCCAAAGCCAAAACAAAGACTGCTTCCCTTTATGAATACACAGATCAAAGAATTGTCCACGCAACTTGGCGCAGCCCTCCTAGAACGAAAGGCCAGCGTCACGACTGCCGAATCTTGTACCGGAGGTGGCGTCGGTCATGCAATCACGGCTATCGCAGGTAGTTCTCAATGGTTCCACTGCGGTTATATTACTTATGCCAACCATGCCAAGCACCGTATGCTGGGTGTTTCAGAGCAACTACTGGCCGCACAGGGTGCAGTTTGTGAAAGCGTTGTGGTCGAGATGGCAAAAGGGGCTGCACGTGAGGCAAATGCCGACTATGCCATAGCTATCAGCGGCGTTGCAGGCCCGACTGGCGGCAGCTCAAATAAGCCGGTTGGAACGGTATGGTTCGCCTGTTTAGGCCCGCAAGGCATAACTACCGTCAAGCATCTACTGTGCGGAGATAGAAATGCAGTACGGGAGCAGTCTGTTGAGATTTCTTTGCAACAACTATTGCATCAGGTCACCGAATGTACTACTGTACACCCATACAGTAAATAACCTATCACGAACATTTTACTATTTATCATTCATTGATATCGAGGTTTACACAATGGAAGCAAATAAAGCAAAAGCGCTAGAAGCAGCCTTAGGTCAAATTGAACGACAGTTCGGTAAGGGTACCGCCATGAAATTGGGTGATAAACCCATTGAGAAAATCCCATCAGTTTCCACTGGATCATTGCCATTAGATATTGCTCTTGGTATAGGTGGCCTGCCTTTCGGACGTGTTGTGGAGATTTATGGACCTGAATCATCAGGTAAAACCACTTTGACGCTAAGTGTTATTGCTCAAGCTCAAAAGTTGGGTAAGACCTGCGCCTTTATTGATGCTGAGCATGCACTGGATCCAGCCTATGCCGGTAATCTTGGTGTGAAGACTGACGATCTAATTGTATCGCAGCCAGATACAGGAGAGCAGGCGTTAGAAGTTACCGATATGCTTGTTCGTTCCGGCGCCGTAGATGTTGTTGTTATTGATTCGGTAGCGGCTCTCGTACCAAAAGCAGAAATCGAGGGTGAGATGGGTGACCATCACGTAGGCCTGCAAGCCCGCTTAATGTCTCAAGCACTTAGAAAATTGACGGGTAATATCAAGAACGCAAATTGCCTGGTAATCTTTATCAACCAAATTCGAATGAAGATCGGTGTAATGTTTGGGAGCCCCGAGACAACGAGTGGTGGCAATTCACTCAAATTCTATTCTTCGGTTCGGTTGGATATCCGCAGAATAGGTGCTGTCAAAGAGGGAGATGAGATTATTGGTAACGAAACTCGTATCAAAGTAGTCAAGAATAAAGTGGCTCCACCGTTTAAACAGGCAGAGACTCAAATTCTTTATGGTACGGGGTTCAATTTTTATGGTGAACTTATTGATCTTGGCGTAAAAGCAGGGTTCGTTGACAAAGCGGGTGCATGGTATGCCTACCAAGGAAGCAAGATTGGTCAAGGGAAAAAGAATGCAGCTGCATTTTTGGACGAAAATCGTGACATAGCTGCGGTCCTAGAGAAGTCCATTCGTGATTTGTACCTTGTGGAGCCTGAGCCAAAAAAGAAGGACGAGGTACAAGAATCGCCGGTGAGTGAGTAAATTGAATTATCACCAACCCGCCGAATCATTGTAAGTCGCTACTTACTTGATAAACCAGGGCAGGATTCTCTGCTCTGGCATTCTGAGTTGGTAGTAGAGAAGACTTAATCTATGCTTGCTCAGGTCCTGTGATCGGTTTCTTATGCGATATCTTCAGATGTCTATCCTAAGTATTATCGCTAGAAGCCCATGCTTCGCCAAGAACATATCACCTCGGTCCAGATTCAGTCTCTTGTTGGATAGTCGTGGTATTGAGACTAATTGCTCTGCTAGGTCTATATAAAGGGGTGCATAATGGTTGTTGATGCAAAAACAATACGTCTCAAGGCCATGGATTTGTTGGCGCGGAGAGAACATTCGGTCAAGGAATTATTGAGAAAATTATCTGACCGCTTCGAAGAACGTGAACTCATTATTAAAGTGGTGGATCAACTGGCTCGAGATAACTTAGTCAGTGACAGTCGCTTTGCAGAGATGTATGTTCGAAGCAGAATTAACAGGCAGTTTGGCCCAGTAAGAATTACTCATGATCTTCGTGAACGCGGTGTTTCAGACTTACAAATAAGTAGAGCGCTATGCGATGCTGATGCTGATTGGTTTCAGTTGATTCGAGACCTTTCAGTAAAGAAGTATGGCTATACTGTTCCGTCCGAGGTAAAGGAAACCGCCAAGCGCATGAGGTTTTTTCAGTCGCGGGGTTTTGATTCAGATTGCATCCGATCTATCTTTAAATAGCTAAAGTAAGTGATGCCTCGTTTTGGGCGCTTACGAAAAATCGGTAAGGTTTACCTTGGTTGGATTAGAAACTTCTTTTCACTTCGCACTTAGATTTAAGGTTATGGTCTAGTTGGTGTGACAACGGAGTACCTGGAAACCCCGTTACACCTTCACCTGATCATTGATGCAAAGACCATCACTAATTATTGAGCCACTTAGACTCCATGTTGTTTGAAAATCTCAGTCAGTCGTTGAGGGACCCAGCTGTTACCAGCGGTATCTAAAATAAAACCGCAGTGCCCACCATACCTTTGTTTTTCTATAATTAAGTTGTCGCAATGATTGATCTTTGCCACGTCGGCAACTGGCAAGATTGGATCGTCTTCTGAGGCTATTAGGTAAGCGGTAATTTCTAATGCATTCAATCTATCCCCGGTAAGTGCGTACGCCGAAAAATAGCTTTCTGCGTCAGGAAAGGGTGTAAATTTAGGGATAAAGGTTTTATTTATATCTTCCAAAGTCTTGACCTTGGCAAGATCGTCGGCAAAGTTCAATTCTGGAAAATAGGTTAACTTTTTCGAAATTGACCCTGTCCAGCGTCGGAAAAAGTACTTCTCGTAAATAAATAACCCCTCATTCATAGCTGTCATGGCGTTGTTAGGGTCTATTGGAGGGCAAATTGCCACTGCCGTATTAATATTCAGCTCTTTACCCCTATCGGCGGCTATTCTTAGCGTAAAGTTACCGCCAAGAGAAAACCCCGCTAAAAATATACCTTTATAAGATTGTTCACTGCTGAATACCTTGATCGCATCACCGACTTCTGTAATCAATGTCGAGTTAAAGGCTTCAGGATTCAAGTGATGGCTTTCTCCATGATCTCGCATATTAAGTCGCAGCACGTCAAAGCCTTGCTTGAGAAGATGGTGAGCTGTAGTAACTTGGTAGGCCGACTGGCTGGACCCCTCCCATCCATGAAGGAGAATCACTAGTTCGGCGTTCTTGCTTACCCTAGTTTTTGGATCAGCTTTGTCAAATTCTGCAGTAAGCCGAACACCCAATTCTGTGGTGACTATAAGCTGCTCAGAGTCGAGAGCTTTAGTTATTTTTTTAGCAAGGTATTTCCTGGGCCCAACACTGTTCATAATGCTCTGTATATGAGGATTTTTCAGATAAGTTGGCGGAGAGAATTTGCTCGAAGACATGTTATTAGATTCGTACAGTGGGTGATTTGACCTGGTTTGCCTGCGACATGATAACCACGTCAATGAATTATCGCTATGCTTATTGTTATATAGATTTAGTTTGGGGTATTACAGTACAGGTTTGCTTCTGCGTGGGTTAACTGCGCTAGATTTATAAGTTAGTATGTTCTAAAGCATTTATGGCGGTGATAGCCGGGACGGGTTCAAGGAGATTTTATGAAAAATAAACGTTGGATAATCATACTAGTGGGTTTTTTAGGATTACACATGGCGGGGTCTACGCAAGCGGTGAGTGATGTAACCGATCCGGCTACTACGGAGCC
The DNA here is from genome assembly GCA_905182275.1 of gamma proteobacterium HTCC2207. Taxonomy (GTDB): domain Bacteria; phylum Pseudomonadota; class Gammaproteobacteria; order Pseudomonadales; family Porticoccaceae; genus HTCC2207. The sequence goes on along the minus strand of CAJJAU010000015.1, from coordinate 6,757 downwards.
TAAAAATACCTCAAGAGTGATGGATAAGCTCGAGGAAATTGAAGGAGTGGATTACAAAGATTGGGGTATTCGTAATGGATGTATCTCCAGATCAAGAATTCGAAATATACGTTTTATAGATGATCAGACAGCCATCATAAAAATGATGGGTAAAAAGAAGATTTTGTTGACCATGCGCAGAGAGTGTCATGGCATTGCTAGGGAAGGCTATATTAGCCGTGTGAGAGGCGGCCAGTTATGCGCTAAATTTGATCGCTTTGAAGTCATTGACAGAGGTATCTCCTGCGCGATCGAGTCACTTGAACCCTATGTTGAACCCATCACTGTAGACTCCGAAAATGACACGGATAGCTAAGATGATTTTATTAGTGAGCGAGAGGTCGTTTGATTAGTATGTTAAACCATAAGGTTTATGCAGGTAATATTTGGATTTTACTAGGGTGCGTTTTATTTGCGAAAGTATCATTCGCCAGTGAGGGGCTACAGATCTCCACTCAATTAGAGCAGGGTGGGTTGGCAATGGGTAAGGTCCCATTTGGCTATAAAGTCAGGTATGCAGGCAATTTCTTGAAAACTACACCCAATGGAACGTTTGTTTTTGGTCTGGGGCGAGACGCGCCAAATACAATCACATTGTCTTTGATTGATGATCGCGGTATTAATACTGAGCACCAATTTGGGGTGAAAAGTAGAGAATACAAGGTCCAGTCTGTCACCGGTGTACCCCAGAGGACAGTGACGCCCAGCCAGTCCGATGTTGCAAGAATTCGGCGAGACTCCGCGCTGGTAAAAGATTCTCGCAGAGGTGCTTCAGATAACGTGGAGTTTCTTGATGGCTTTAAGAAGCCTCTAGAGGGACCGGTTACGGGCGTGTATGGTAGTCAAAGAATTTATAACGGTGTCCCTAAGAGTCCCCATTATGGTGTCGATTATGCGGCATCGACAGGCACTCTAGTTTTTGCACCTGCAGCGGGTGAAATCAAGTTGGCGGACGCCGATCTATTTTACTCGGGGGGGACCATTGTTATGGAGCATGGTTTTGGACTTACCTCATCTTTTTTACATCTCAGCGAAATTTTGGTCTCAGTTGGTCAGAAAGTAGAGCAGGGTGCGCCCATAGGGAAAGTGGGGACCACAGGAAGATCCACTGGACCACACTTGGATTGGAGAATGAATTGGTTGAGCGTGCGCATCGATCCTCAGTTGGTTATGCAAGCTTTGCCAGCAGCGCCATAGAGCTGCAAGTCTAATTTTGATTAGAACTGGTCTAAGCCGCCCATAGGATAGCGATTTCCAACTATTTTACGTACAATGTGCATCCGGAAAAATGGACGATCTACGTGGATAAAGAACTCTTAAGTATCCTAGTATGCCCTGTAAGCAAAGCGCCGCTAGAATATGACAGCAAAAATCAGGAATTACTGTGTAAGGCCAGTGGTCTTGCGTATCCGATTCGTGACGAGATTCCTGTGATGCTTGAATCTGAAGCCCGTCGCATGCAGGTTGACGAAAAGCTTAAGAAGCGGCCCTAATTACAATAAACCTATAAGGCGTTGTAAATGTCAGAGAATGCCCCGTCACTGTTTACGCGAATCATTAATCGTGAGATCCCAGCCGAGATACTTTACGAGGATGAACTGTGTATTGTTATTAACGACATTGCGCCTCAAGCGCCTGTGCACATGTTAGTTATTCCCAAGCAGGAGATACCGCGGCTGGTTGATGCGAGTCAGGAAGATCAACCGATACTGGGGCATCTATTGCTAGTGGCCGGTGAGGTTGCTCGCCAATTTGGTGTTGATGATGCGTTTCGGTTAGTCGTTAACAATGGTGCGGATGCTGGCCAGACTGTTTTTCATCTGCATCTGCATATTTTAGCAGGCGCAAAAGGCAGTAAAGGATTTTCAGAAGCCGATATTGGTGGCTAGTGATTAGCTTAAAACGTTTTATTAAAGACTAATTTTGATTAAAAAGTGATGACCAAACAATGATGAAAAGCGCCGATATAAGAGACGCCTTCCTTAAGTATTTTGCTGATAAGCAGCATCGTATCATGCCCAGCAGCAGTCTTGTGCCTAGTAATGATCCGACACTGCTGTTTACAAATGCTGGTATGGTCCAGTTTAAAGATGTCTTGCTCGGGGCGGATAAACGGGATTATAACCGCGCCGTTTCGTCACAACGCTGTGTGCGAGCTGGCGGCAAGCATAACGATCTTGAAAATGTTGGTTACACAGCACGGCACCACACTTTCTTTGAAATGTTGGGCAACTTTAGCTTTGGAGATTACTTTAAACGCGAAGCTATTGGCTATGCCTGGGAGTTCTTGACCAATGTGTTGGAATTGCCAAAAGATCGACTTTGGGTGACGGTACATATCAGTGATGATGAAGCTGCGGATATTTGGATTAATGAGATTGGTATTGATCCAAAGCGTCTCTCTCGTTTGGATGAGGACAACTTCTGGCAGATGGGTGACACAGGTCCCTGTGGCCCCTGCACTGAGATCTTTTGGGATCATGGCGATCATATTCCTGGAGGCCCCCCAGGCAGTCCAAATGATGATCTAGATCGGTACATAGAGATTTGGAATTTGGTGTTTATGCAGTTTGAGCGCGATGCAGCTGGGACTATGACGCCGCTACCAAAGCCGTCAATCGATACAGGTATGGGGTTAGAGCGTATTGCTGCGGTTATGCAGGGTGTTCACAACAACTATGACATTGATTTATTTAAGCATCTAATCAAGGCGGCAGCAGGGGTAACGAGCTGTAAAGACTTGACGGAGAATTCACTCAAGGTGATCGCCGACCATATACGCTCATGCGCGTTTTTGGTGGTAGATGGCATCGAGCCCTCCAATGAGGGTAGAGGTTATGTTCTGCGCAGAATTATTCGACGAGCTCTGCGTCATGGCCACAGTCTGGGTGCTAAGGGCAGTTTCTTTTTCAAGTTAGTAGGCCCTTTAGGTGAAGTGATGGGCGAAGCCTATCCTGAATTACTTCAACAGAGTGACAACATTAGTAAGGTAATCAAAAAGGAAGAGGAACAGTTTGCGCGCACTTTGGACAAAGGGATGGGCGTGCTGGAAAGTGCTCTTAGCGACCTTGTCGGTTCGGAACTGCCCGGCGAATTGGTGTTTCAATTGTATGACACCTATGGATTCCCTACTGACTTAACCAATGATATCGCTCGTGAAAGAGGTTATAGCCTTGATATGGAAGGCTATGATACCTGTATGGACGCGCAGCGAACTAGAGCACGCGCAGCTAGCCAGTTTAGCGTTGATTACACAAATACTATTCGCCTCGACGGTACTACAGAGTTTCGGGGTTATGAGGTTACTGAGTTAAGCGCTGAGATTATTGGTTTATATAGCGCGGGTCAGGCGGTTGATAACGTTTCTGAAGGGGCCGATGTTGCGCTAATTTTGGCACAGACCGCATTTTATGCGGAATCTGGCGGTCAGGTGGGTGATAAAGGATTTTTAACCCAAGGGTCTGCTGTTATTGAGGTAAGTGACTGTCGTAAAGTAGGGAATCACCACGTCCACATTGGCCAAGTTGTGTCGGGACAGTTCACTGTTGGGGAGCAAGTAGAGGCTACTGTTGATAAAACCCAGAGACATGCAGTAACTTTGAATCACTCTGCTACGCATTTACTTCATGAAGCACTTCGGCAAGTACTGGGTGAGCACGTTCATCAAAAAGGCTCGCTGGTGGATCACGAACGTCTCCGGTTTGACTTTTCACATGGTGAGGCTGTCACTGCCGAGCAGATAAGACGCATAGAGCATATTGTTAACGCTCAGGTGCTAAGAAATACTGAAGTAACCACTGATGTCATGAGTATGGATGATGCCAAAGCTAAAGGAGCGATGGCCCTGTTCGGTGAAAAATACGGTGATCAAGTAAGAGTGGTCAGTATTGGCGGTGATTTTTCAGTTGAATTATGTGGTGGCACCCATGTTTCACGCACAGGGGATATTGGACTATTGCGCGTGTCAGCCGAAACAAGTGTTGCTGCAGGCATAAGGCGCATTGAGAGTGTTACCGGAATGCAAGCCTTAGCGCTCTGCGATAAAGAGCAGGATTCGATAACGGATATTGCCACTATGGTACGCGGCGCTCGCAATGCAGTGGGTGAAAAAATACAGGGTATCATTGACGAAAATAAGCGCTTACAGAAGGACTTAGAAAAACTAAAGAATAAGCTCGCTAATGCCGCCGGTAGTGATCTTATGTCAAGTTTGCGCACGGTGAATGATATTTCCGTTCTTGCCACCGTGGTTGATGGTGCGGACTCGAAAAGTTTACGCGGGGTAGCTGATCAGGTGAGATCAAAAATACAGTCAGGCGTGTTTTTCTTGGCGGCCATCGAGGGTGAGAAAGCCGCCCTGATCGCAGGTGTGACGTCGGATCTAACCGATAGAATAAAGGCGGGTGATTTACTAAAGTTTGTGACTGCTCAGGTTGATGGAAAGGGTGGTGGTCGTGCCGATATGGCTCAGGGCGCTGCTGGTGATGTAACAAATCTTGCCGCCGCATTAGAATCTGTTTATGGCTGGGTTGAAAAAGCCTAAGCGAAACTCGAAAATACTTAACATTTAGGTTGGGTTACTGTTTAATCCACAACTTTTTAATTATATGGACACCGATAATGAGCTTGATCGTCCAAAAATATGGTGGCACTTCAGTCGGCACAGTAGAGCGCATTGAGGCTGTGGCCAAAAAAGTCGCCACTAGCCATAAAAACGGTAATCAACTGGTCGTGGCCGTCTCAGCGATGAGTGGTGAGACAAATCGTCTGATCGGATTGGCTAATCAAATTGATGAGCAAGCCAGTTTGCGTGAAATGGACGTGTTGGTGAGCACTGGAGAACAGGTGACTATTGCTTTGTTGTGCATGGCTCTGCAAAAGCAGGGAGTCGCTGCTCGATCCTATACGGGTGGGCAGGTGCGTATCCTAACAGACGATGCACATGGCAAAGCGAGAATTAAAGATATCGATGCCCATCGCGTAGAGTCTGATTTGGCGGCCGGTCGTGTAGTGGTAGTGGCAGGGTTTCAGGGCACGGATGAAGAAGGGAATATTACCACTTTGGGACGTGGCGGGTCAGACACTACCGCAGTGGCAATGGCAGCAGCACTGGGCGCTGATGAGTGTCAGATCTATACTGACGTTGATGGCGTATACACGACGGATCCGCGGGTTGTTCCTGATGCTCGTAGATTAGATAAGATCACATTTGAAGAGATGTTGGAGATGGCTAGTCAGGGCTCCAAAATTCTTCAAACTCGTTCCGTTGAGTTTGCTGGAAAGTACAACGTTCCACTTCGAGTGCTGTCCAGTTTTACGGATGGTAATGGAACACTAATTACTCTTGAGGATGATGATCAAATGGAAAAACCACTGGTATCAGGGATTGCGTTCAATAGAAACGAAGCTAAATTAACAATCAGAGGAATTCCTGATCAGCCTGGTGTGGCATACAAGGTTCTTGGTGCGATTAGCGAGGCAAATATTGAAATCGATGTGATAGTTCAGAATGTCGCCAAAGATAATTCTGCAACCATCACCTTTACTGTTAATGAGAGTGACTTAAGCCAGGCAGAACAACTTCTTAGGAATATAGCCGCTGATTTAGGCGCGTTGGAAGTTGATACTGATAAGCATATTGGTAAGGTTTCTATTGTTGGCGTAGGTATGAGGTCACATGCTGGGGTGGCGGCTAAAATGTTTGAAGCGCTGGCAGCTGACGGAATTAATATTCAAATGATTACTACGTCAGAAATTAAAATTACTGTCGTCATTGAAGAACGGTATTTGGAATTGGCTGTTCGCACTCTTCATTCCGCGTTTGAGCTTGAAAAACTCGATGTTTTAGACAGTTAATGCATCAATAGATAGCATAAACTGTTAAGTTCGATCGCCAACAGGTTTACAGTAAAAATATTCTTAGTGCATTGCTTAGAAGTAACTATAATATAAAGAGAAGTCCATTGAATTGGAAAAGCTACAACGGAGACAGGAATGTTAATTCTCACTAGAAGGGTAGGTGAAACTTTAGTTATTGGTGATGACGTTACCGTCACCGTGTTAGGTGTGCGTGGTAATCAGGTCAGATTGGGTGTGAATGCCCCCAAAGATATTGCAGTTCACCGCGAAGAAATCTATCAGCGCATTCAAAATGAAAAAGATGCATCAAATCCCTCTGAAACTACTGAAAATGGTGAGATCGACGTTTGATTTTTCTGTCAATGTGATATCATGCCGCCGCTAGTCTAGGGCGGCGTAGTTTTTTCTGAAACTATGTATTCTGATCCTACCAAGACTATCACGGAGAAGTGGCCGAGTGGCTGAAGGCGCGCCCCTGCTAAGGGTGTATACGTTAATAGCGTATCGAGGGTTCGAATCCCTCTTTCTCCGCCATACAATTTAATTAAACCTCTGTTTTTATAGGGGTTTTTTTATGCGCGAGTGTAAAGTGCTGTCTAGGTCACCACTTAGGTCACCACTTAGCTGAGTTCATACCGTCATGTAATCATTAATAATCTTGGTTACATCGTGACTTTTATTCGATATTGGGCCATAAATTATTCGCTAGAAAACTAAATAAAAAAGACCAAGCTAAGGCTGTAAACCCCTTTGCTGTATGTATATGCGAGTTATAAACAGCATACCAACAGTCTAGTAACAGCATTTTTGATTTATAAGTGTATGGGAATGAATAAAAACACTACATGTAGTGCATTAA
>CAJJAU010000014.1 GCA_905182275.1 gamma proteobacterium HTCC2207 | reverse complement strand
AGCGGCGCTTTTGAGAATGTTGATATTATGCTTCATTGGCACCCAGGCTCATCAAACAGCGCCAGCCCTCGATCAACCAATTCTAATATGTCGGGCAAGTTCACCTTCAAGGGAATATCTGCCCATGCTGCCAGTGCCCCGCATAAAGGGCGCTCAGCACTAGACGGCGTGGAAGCTATGAATATGATGGTTAATATGATGCGCGAGCATGTTCCTCAGGACTCACGGCTGCACTATGTCATCACCAAAGGTGGTTTAGCGCCTAATGTTGTGCCCGATCTTGCTCAGGTTTATTACTACGTTCGTCACCCACGACGAGAGGTGGTGAAGGAGTTGTTTGCCCGAGTAGTGAATACCGCCAATGGTGCGGCTCTGGGGACGGGCACGACAATGAGCTACGAGGTCATGCACGGTAATTACTCACTGTTGCCAAATGAGACACTCCAAAGGGTAATGCAGGAAAAGTTAGAAGAGTTGGGGGGTGTTACTTACTCTGATGATGAGCAAAAATATGCCGAGACTATTTATAAAACGCTAGTGCAACCTTCAGGAAAAATAGGCGATCAAGAAACGGTCAACCCTTACCAGCGGACTCACGGTTATGGGTCTACCGATGTGGGCGATGTCAGCTGGTTAATTCCCACTGGCGGAATCGGGGTCGCGACTTGGGTGCCAGGCACTGCCGCTCATTCATGGCAAGCAGTCGCTACGGGTGGTACTTCAATTGGTTTAAAAGGCACTAAACTGGCGGCAAAAGCATTGGCTGCAACAGCATTAGAAATTTATGAAAATCCAGAAATCGTGATTCAGGCCAAAAAAGAACTTCAAGAAAATGTGGGGTCAGACTTTCATTATGAAGCGCTGCTGGGTGACCGAAAGCCACCCTTAGATTATCGCGTTAATTAGTTAAATACTAAGCTTTTACGCTTGGTCTTTGGCCAACTTCGGCGTACCAACGGGCTAGGTTTTTATGGTCCTCGGGAATTCTCTTTTTCACCCACTTGGCGAAATCAATAAACACCAAGATACTTATGTCGGCTACCGAAAAGTAGTCATTGACCATGTATTGGTTAGATTCAAAATGTGCATCTAGATCTGAGAAATAATTATCAATTCGCTGCAAACCACGCTCAGCTAACGCTGGGATTTGAGGATAGTTATGAGGCCCAGGCATAGCCCTATTTTTCATCCCTGGAACAGAATTCCTCAGGGCTTCGGCACCGGCCATAAAGCCATTCATCATAGCTTGATTATTAGCAGATTCCACTAGAGCACGCTCTAGTGGTGTTCGCCCATGCAGCGGATTCTCTGGGTAGAGTTCTTCTAAATAACGACAGATGGCATTAACTTGGCTGATGGTTGTACCATCATCTAATTGCAGTAGTGGCACTTCCGATAGAGGATTGATCGCCTTGTAGGCCTCAGAAAATTGTTCGCCAGAGGACAGATCAACTTGTAATGTTTCAATCTCAATGCCCTTTTCCGCCATAAACACCCTAACCCTGCGGGGGCTGGGCGCCGTTGCGCAATCGTAAAGTTTCATCTGAGTTGGCCTGTTTTAATGTAGTTGAGCGACCTTTGCAGGCCCCGTAAGGTGCTTCAAGCGTTCTGTAATGGCGCTCTGGATGCTGTCCGAATCAAGATTAATAGAAACCAATTGCTCAGCATGAGTACCATGATCGATTAGTTTATCTGGCAGGCCCAACTGTAATACAGGCATAACAATCCCTTCAGCGGCTAAAAACTCAATAACTGCAGAGCCAGCGCCGCCGGCGATACTGTTTTCTTCAAGAGTGACCAACAAATCATGAGTTTCTGCCAGAGAGCGGATCAGCGCCTGATCAATTGGTTTAATAAAGCGCATGTCAGCGACGGTACTATTAAGTTGATCGGCAACAGTAACCGCAGAATCAAGCAGAGTGCCAAAGTTAAGAATGGCCGCACCGGTGCCTTCACGCACAACAACACCCTTGCCAATCGGAAGCATAGACATGGTTTTTTGAATCGTTGCCCCAGGGCCTGTACCGCGAGGATATCTCACCGCGGCTGGGCCAGTATGCATATAACCGGTATACAGTAATTGGCGTGTCTCATTTTCATCTGAAGGCGCCATCAACAGCATATTAGGGATACAGCGCAAATAACTGATGTCGTATGCCCCTGCGTGCGTGGCGCCATCTTCTCCGACTAATCCCGCGCGATCCAGTGCAAATAGAACATCCAGGTTTTGAATAGCTACATCATGTATCAGCTGGTCATAGGCGCGCTGCAAAAAGGTAGAGTAAATAGCCACTACTGGCTTTAATCCTTCACAGGCCATGCCTGCTGCCAAAGTAACGGCGTGTTGCTCAGCGATGGCAACATCTTCATAGCGTTCTGGGAATCGTTCGGCAAAGTCATTCATGCCCGAGCCTTCACACATGGCGGGGGTGATGCCAATGACTCGTTGATCTTTGGCCGCCATGTCGCACAACCAGTCACCAAATACCTTCTGATACTTGGGCTTAGCCTGTTTTGGTGGTTCATCAGCGGCAGTAATCACTGCTTGCTTGGGCTCAATCTTGTTAAAAAAATGGTAACCGACCAGGTCATTCTCAGCCGGCGCAAAGCCCTTTCCCTTGTGAGTAATTATGTGCAGCATAACCGGCCCTTTAATGGCCTTCAGGTTAGTCAGCGTTTGCACTAATAGCGGTAAGTCATGGCCATCAATGGGGCCAATATAATAAAACCCTAATTCTTCAAAAATAGTAGCTGGCGACACCATACTCTTCATATATTCTTCAGTGCGGCGCACGAAGTTTTTCGCATGAGGTAATGAGCTCAGCGCCTTTTTACCGCGCTCTCTGAGTTGGTTATAGAAGCGACTAGCCCACAATTTAGAGAAGTAGGTAGACAATCCGCCAACATTTCTCGAAATCGACATTTGGTTATCATTGAGAATCACCAATAAATCTTTATCGACATGAGAAGCGTGGTTAATAGCCTCAAATGCCATTCCCGCAGTCATTGCCCCATCACCCATGATAGCAACGGTTTTGCGCGATTCATCAAGTTGAGCAGATGCCATCGCCATACCTAGAGCAGCACTAATAGATGTACTGGAATGCCCAACACCAAAGGTATCGTACTCACTCTCGGATCGTTTAGGAAAGCCTGACAGGCCATCTTTTTGGCGCATACTTAACATTTGCTCGCGCCGTCCCGTTAAGATTTTATGCGGGTAGGTTTGATGACCCACATCCCAAACTAAGCGATCATTGGGCGTATTAAATACATAATGTAAGGCTACAGTAAGCTCGGTTACGCCCAAACCAGCACCAAAATGGCCGCCGGTCTTACCAACGCAAAACAGCATAAATAAGCGGAGTTCATCGGTGAGTTGTACCAGCTCGTCAGTATTCAGTTGACGCAGATCTGCCGGGGCATTGACGCTATCTAGCAAGGGCGTTGCCGGTCGGCTGGAAGGAATGTCGGTATAGGTCTTTTGCATCTATGCGCAGCTTTGCTTAACTAGGGTTTAAAGTCGAATCTTACACCAAATGAGCTATTTAATAAGCCCGATTAACAATAAAGCGGGCAATATACCGCAGTGGGTCTGCTCGCTCACCAAAAATATCGAGATAATTGAGGCTTTTATCAAATAATCCAGTTACCTGGCTTCTGGCTTCATTAAGTCCCAATAGAGAAGTATAGGTAGGTTTGCCATTGGCAATGTCAGAACCCTGTTGTTTACCCAGTTGGTCGGTCGAACTCTCTACATCAATAATATCGTCCTGGATCTGGAAAGCTAAGCCAATCGCACGAGCAAATTCAGTCAATGCATTACGCTGCTGAGAAGTGGCTTTGCCAGTAGCCACAGCACCCATTAAGACACTGGCTTCAATCAATGCGCCGGTTTTGTGGGCATGCATTAGTTTGAGTTGCTCCAAGCTTAGAGATTGGCCGGTAGCCGCTAAGTCAATCGCTTGGCCTGCTGCCATGCCAGAGCAACCGCTATGGGTAGACAGCAAACGCACTAATTCAATAGTCGTTTCCGAAGGTATATCATCTAGTTTGCATAAGGTTTCAAAGGCTAGAGCTTGAAGAGCATCTCCAGCTAGTATTGCTGTCGCCTCATCAAATTGGATATGGCAGGTCGCTTTACCACGCCGCAGATCATCGTTATCCATGGCAGGTAAATCATCATGGATTAAAGAATAGGCATGAATCATTTCTATGGATGCCGCGACAAGTCCTGTCGTTTTATTGGATTCACCAATGGCGTCAGCTGCGGCAAAACAAAGTAAAGGGCGTATGCGCTTACCGCCGTTAAACACCGAGTAACGCATTGCGGAAAGCAGGCGCTCAGCAGGCCCCTCGGCAACAGGCAGAATAATTTTTAATTGCTGGTCTACCCGCTCACCATAATTTTTTATTATTGAATCCACTAGGTAAAACTCTTTTTGCTAGTCTTCAGGGCTGAAGTGATCGCTCACTAACTCATTACCTTGACGGGTTAGTATTTCGACCTTCTGCTCAGCTTCTTTCAGTGCTTTTTGGCATTCACGAGCCACTTTAATACCTTGTTCAAAAGACTTCATTGAGTCTTCCAGGCTGAGGTCGCCGTTCTCTAAGGAGGCAACTAATGCTTCAAGGCTTTCCAGTTGTTGTTCAAAATCAATTGCTTTTGTAGTCTTAGTCACAAGTTCTCGCCTGTCATTTTTAAAATCTATTAGTAGCAGTATTCTACACCACTAACTGAGCAGTGTAAGTTGATCAATGTCGAATATAATCAGCCTGTTAAACGGTTTTCTCTCTCTAGGCTTAGAAACCTTGGGCAAAGGTAAGTAAGATAAGTGCTGGGCAGAAAAACTTGACATAGACCGGCCAGATTTTCCAAAACATCCCGTGCTCAACATTGGGGTTGCCACTCTTGAGTTCTTGGAGAATAGTATTACGATAAAAAACCCAGCCAGCAAAGATACACAGCATCATACTCAGCAGTGGCTGTGCACGCTCAGTGGTCATAGTGATCACAAAGCCAAACAGGGCGTCGAAGTTCAGGCAGATGACAGAACTAATGGCAAAAACGATGAGTCCAACTAGCCATGTCGCTTTATCGCGATCGACCTTGTGAGCTTCCACAGCATAAGAAACAGGCACTTCAAGCATTGAGATAGATGAGGTAACTGCGGCAATTGACATCAAGACAAAAAAAGCAAAGCCCACAAATAGGCCTGCTACACCCATGCTCTCAAATAATGCAGGCAACACCTGAAAGATTAGATCAGGTCCAGCAATCAAATTACCACCAGCCGCATAAATGGTAACGCCTAAATTTTGAGCCACAAAGATAGCGGGTAGTACCAACAGTCCGGCTAGAAATGCTACGGAGGTGTCAGTTAACGTCACCAAAGCACCCACCACAGGAAGGTTCTCATCGGCACGAATATAGGACCCATACACCAGCATAGTGCCCACCCCGAGTGACATCGAGAAAAAGGCTTGACCCATTGCGCTAACAATTAGCTTAGGGCTTGTGATCTGGGAGAAGTCGGGTACTAAATAATGTCTGAGTCCCTCCATTGCACCGTCTTGAGTCAACACATAAATAATGAGGGCGATCATTAAGATAAACAGTGATGGCATCAAACGACTTGACCATTTCTCGATACCCTGTTCAACGCCGGCACTAATAATTAGTACCGTTAAAAAAACAAATAAAGCGGCAAAGCCAAGGTTACGCACTAGACTAAATTCTGTCAGCCAAGCGCTGAGGTCACTAAGGCCTAAGACCACTGCCATGGGTTCAAGCATAAAGGCAAGCATCCAGCCGGCGACGATGCTGTAAAAACTCAAGATTAGCCCGGCAGTCACCATTCCGCCCACACCCACTAACCTACCAATCGTTTTTGCTGGCCGGCTGGTAGAGATTGTTTGTAATGCGGTAACCATATTGGACCGCGTATGACGACCAATGATCAGCTCAGCCATCATGGCTGGGTAAGCCAGTAAAAATGCCAAAATGAAATACATTAAAACAAATGCAGCACCGCCGTTTTCTGCAGCATTGGTGGGGAAGCCCCAGATATTCCCAAGACCCACGGCCGAGCCGGATGCAGCGAAAATAAATGCTAGTCTTGAAGAAAACTGCCCTCTTTGCATGGCGTAGACCCTTATCATTTTTGTTTTAAGAGAGTCTAGGTGATTCGATAACTAAATTCGACCTTAAATACTTAAAAAAGTCCCGTTGAGGTTAGATATTAGTAATAGTCTGCTTCTTATCAAGACTTCCTGTGTTAAAATAAAATTTCAGGGGGGCGTTCTGGATTCGACGCGGGTTACAAAACCTCCGGTGCATGCCGAGATGGTGACCAATCTCGTTAATCCAAAGTCGCAAACTTATAGTTGCCAACGACGACAACTACGCACTAGCTGCTTAAACCCCAGTGTAGTGCCGTTTGACTGGAGCCGTGCTTATGCGTCCAGAATTCTAAACCCTTAGGGGGGCGGAGTGCTCAAATGTCATATCTCATGAGATCGTAATGAAGCTTGTTCGGGGCGGACTTACTAAAAACTTACCGAAATCGTGCACTGTGCGCCCTGTCAGTCGGGTTGCAGCGTACTAAAACTAAAGACTGAACTAAGCATGTAGAGCCGTAGGCAGCGGACTGGCGGACGCGGGTTCAATTCCCGCCGCCTCCACCAAATAAAGATAACCCCTTGTCGTTTAAGGGGTTTTTCTTTCTCCAGCTTTCAATTGGGTTCACTTTGTCACTCAATGCCGAAACTATCAGTACCCTGCACAATGACAAGGACTCCATTGCTCTGATCGAAGGCTTTATTGCTGCGGGCAAACCTGTGGCCACTGTTTGCCATGCACCTGCGGTACTATTGAAGGCTAAGGCTCCAAATGGTGATTCATTG
>CAJJAU010000013.1 GCA_905182275.1 gamma proteobacterium HTCC2207 | reverse complement strand
CAGTTGGAAGCTTGTCTTTTAGAGACTCTAGCAAGGGAACGAACATAGGGTCGGTAAACACCCACTGGTCTTCAGCATGATTGATAATGAAATCAATTTGTTCAGGGAATAACCGTGGGTTAATGGTATGACAAATTTGTCCAGAACAGGAAATCGCATAATAAAGCTCAAAGTGTCTGTAGTCGTTCCACGCTAAAGTGGCAATACGGTCCCCTTGCTTAAATCCAACGCCTTCTAATGCATTCGCAAGCTGACGGACTCTTCGAAAAGCATCACCATATGCATAACTGTGGTGTGGGTTATCAGAGGTAACTGAGACAATTTTACTCTTGCTGTGAATTCGATCTGCATGTTTCATGATCGAAGTTATCGTCAGCTGTGAATCCATCATTAAGCCGTTCATGGGTGTTCCCTCTAAAGTTTATTATTTAAAGGTAAAAGGGTATCACTAGCGGATTCGCAAACAAAACGAATTTATCTAAAATAACCGACTAGCTAGTCCCATAGGAACGCTAAAACTAACTCTGCTATCCCTTAATTTGAGCTACCAAACTCTGGAAAAGAGGGCAAAGAGTAATTGTTACGCTCGTCTTTGCTTATGTGTTTGGGTGAGACTGCTTTCTCACGAGCGGTCTCTAAGCTAATAATCCCCTCATCAACCAGAGCACTCAAACTTTGATCCAAAGTTTTCATTTGTAATGAGCTGCTCGTCTGTATCACTGAATATATCTGTGCAATCTTATCTTCCCTGATCAAATTGCGAACTGCTGGGGTTCCAATCATAATTTCGTGTGCAGCTATGCGCCCACCATCAACTTTTTTAAGTAGCGCTTGAGTGACTACTGCCTGAAGTGAATCAGATAACATGGATCGAACCATATCTTTCTCTTCGGCAGGAAAAACATCGATAATACGATTTATCGTCAACGCCGCAGAAGTCGTATGCAAAGTGGCAAATACTAAATGGCCCGTCTCTGCAGCTGTCAACGCCAAGCGAATAGTCTCCAAATCACGCATTTCTCCAACCACCACTACATCAGGGTCCTCACGCAGTGCTGAACGCAAAGCCTGGCTAAAACGCTTGGTATCACGGCCCACTTCTCGCTGATTAACTAAACACTTTTTACTTTCATGAACAAACTCTATGGGGTCCTCAATCGTTAAGATGTGGTAGTTGCGATTTTTATTAATGTAATCAACCATCGCAGCCTGAGTAGATGATTTTCCGGACCCCGTAGGACCGGTTATCAGCACTAATCCTCGAGGTAATAGAGCAAGCTTTTTAAATATTCCTCCCAAGCCAAGTTCACTTAATGTAGGAATAGCCGCGGGTATAGAGCGAAAAACCGCTGCTTCACCGCGATTCTGATTAAATACATTGGCTCTAAATCTAGCGACTTCAGGGATTTCAAAAGAAAAGTCAATTTCGACCCCTTCTTGTAAAGACTTAAGTTGCCCCTCATTGAGAACCTCATGAATAAGCTCAGCCACCTGTTTGGGCTTCAAAACTGGCAGATCCATGCGAACAAGATCGCCATCAATTCGTAAAATAGGCGGAAGCCCTGCAGAGAGATGTAAATCTGAAGCGCCTTCTTTTATACTTAAGGCAAGCAATTGTGTAATGTCCATTTTAGTAGTTCCTTTACTCTTTGGGATACTTAACATTTACAAATTATCGACAGCCTGCCGTTGTAGATCCTATACAATGGGATACTGATAATCTTTTTGTAATCTTGTTTATAAATTAATCGTCCTTGATGTTCGTCATCAAATTTTGGTTTTATCTTTTACAGCAAGCTTAAATGTAGCAGAGGTTTTGAAAAAAAATGAATAAATTTCTCGGTGTTGTGATGGACCCCATAGAATCTTTGAATTATCACAAAGACACCACTCTGGCATTACTGCTTGCTGCCCAGAATCATGGCTATGAACTTTTTTATATGACGCAAAGTAGCCTCTTCATAAACAGTGAAGGGCCTGGCGCAAAAATGTCGCCCCTACGTGTCTATGCCGATGAAAATCGCTGGTATGAACTTGGTGAAGCTATATTTAAGTCGCTGGGGGATCTAGATGTGATTTTAATGCGCAAAGATCCACCCTTTGATAGCGAGTTCATCTATTCAACCTATATTCTTGAGGCCGCAGAGCGCCTTGGCACATTGATCGTTAACAAGCCTCAGAGTTTGCGGGACTGCAATGAAAAAGTATTCGCCACTGAGTTTCCACAATGTACTCCGCCGCTGCTTGTCAGTCGTGATGAGGGCCTATTAAAAGAATTTTTAGTAGAACATAAAGAAGTTGTCTACAAACCTCTCGATGGCATGGGAGGCACGTCTATCTTTCGTGTAAAGGAAGGGGACCAAAATCTCAATGTGATAATCGAAACTCTAACCAACTATGGCCAAAACACCATTATGGCTCAAAAATATTTACCAGAAATTCTCAGTGGTGATAAAAGAATATTGGTCATAGATGGAGAAGTCGTTCCTTATTGCGTGGCAAGAATTCCTGCCGCAGGAGAATTCCGCGGTAACCTTGCTGCAGGAGGGCGTGGTGTTGTTCAACCATTGAGCGATCGTGATCTTTGGATAGCCCAGCAGGTAGCGCCAGCATTAGTAGAAAAAGGGTTGTTGTTCGTTGGCTTAGACGTCATCGGTGACTACTTAACTGAAATTAATGTCACCAGCCCAACCTGTGTGCGTGAAATTGATAACGCCAAAAAAACTGATATTGGCGACCAACTTATGTGCGCCATTGCCAATAGACTTGACGTAAAGAGTTGTTAGCTTAGCCAAACTTTGACGGCTAGTTGTTGGGTTTGAATATTTGAGTTTAGTCACATAGTGAGTCATATTGAAGGAATGAACAGCCTAAAGAAAACAGTCACTAGCTTAAAGAATCATTTTTTGCTTGCCATGCCAGGACTCGATGATCCCAATTTTTCTCAATCGATTGTGTATATCTGTGAGCACAGCACAGATGGTGCAATGGGTTTAATCATTAACCAGCAGTTAGATATACCGGTAAAGGCCATTTTTAAGCAATTAAACCTAGACTATCACGAAGAATACGGAGACGGACTGATCTTTGATGGTGGTCCCGTTGCCCGTGACAGAGGGTTCATACTGCACCGAACCTCCACTCAGCAGTGGGAGTCTACCGTCTCCATCTCTGACGAGATCAGTCTCACTGCATCCAAAGATATTCTCAGTGATCTGGCGATTGGCGCAGGACCCGAGCACGCTCTTGTTACCCTTGGCTATTCATCGTGGGAGGCGGGACAATTAGAAGAGGAACTAACCACTAACAGCTGGTTAACTATTCCCGCTAACTCAACCATCATTTTTAATATCGACTGCCACAAGCGCGCTGAAGCAGCCGCCTCGTCTATTGGTCTGGACCTTAGTATGCTGTCATCGGAAATGGGTCATGCCTGAATCAACTGCGCCAATGTCGGCAATAGGGTTTGATTTTGGGCTAAAACAAATCGGGGTAGCTTACGGTCAGACATTAACCAATACTGCCAAGGGCCTAAGTATCGTTAAAGCCCAAGATGGAATTCCTCAATGGCCATCAATTAGTGCGTTGTTGGATCAATGGAAGCCCAATATTATCTTAGTGGGACTACCACTAAATATGGATGGAAGCGAAAGCGAACTCAGTACCCGGGCGAGAAAGTTTGCTCGTCGCCTGGAGGGCCGTTTTGGTATCCAGGTAAAAATGGTCGATGAAAGGCTAACTAGTCAGGAAGCGAAATCCTTACTGCGCGAACAGAGCCAAAATCAGCGCGGCCGGACTGACGATCTGACTAAAATTGATCATATTGCCGCTGCGCTAATACTGCAAAGTTGGCTAGATGACCAATCTCTTGGCCGCGCTATTTAGCCCCTAAAATCTTAACTAGCAGGTTTTAAACATACATATGGCCCCCTTAAATGGATGATTTAGTCACAAAGATCGCTGTAATCGAGTCTCGCTTATGCGCAGTGACATCAATAGCCGAGCGAGACAGAAAAGATGTTTTATTACTTGCCGTGAGTAAAACGCGTAGCGCAGAAAGCATAAGGCAGGTCGCTGAGACTGGTATAAAGAGCTTTGGTGAAAATTATCTACAGGAAGCATTGGCGAAAATCGCTAGCCTCCAGTCTCTAGATCTAGACTGGCATTTCATCGGTCCCATTCAGTCAAATAAAACACGCCAAATTTCTGAAAATTTTGCTTGGGCACACAGTGTTGACCGAGTCAAAATTGCGCAACGATTAAATGATCAGAGGCCTTCGCATATGGCGCCACTGAATATTTGCATGCAAATCAATATAGACAACGAAGCTACTAAATCAGGTTTTAGTACTGAACAGGCGTTGCCGGCAGCGCTTGAAATTACGGCACTGCCAAACCTCAACTTGCGCGGTTTAATGGCCATTCCTGCAGCGCGAGAAAATATCGAAGCACAGCGACTGCCTTTTGCTAAGTTGCGATTACTATTAGAGGATATTAATCGATCACTGGACAATTCTGAAAAACTGGATACCCTTTCCATGGGAATGTCTGCAGATCTTGAGGCAGCAATTCTCGAGCAGGCGACCATAGTAAGAGTGGGAACTGATATTTTTGGTCCACGCAGTACTAAATAATAGTAGGTAAAGTAATGAGTTCAATTGTTTTTATTGGTGGTGGCAACATGGCGTCCTGCATTATAGGCGGTATGATCGCTCAAGGGTTTGAGTCGTCGGACATTGCGGTTAGCGTGCCTACCCAAAACAGTCGTGACAGATTAAAAAGTGAATTTAATGTTCAAGTAACCGATGATAACCGCAGCGCAGTCGCCAGTGCCGATGTCGTTGTACTCGCCGTGAAACCACAGATTATGCGCAGCGTCGCACTAGATGTAGCAAGCGCAATACCCGCCAATGCGGTGGTTGTTTCAATTGCTGCAGGAATCTCTATTGAGTCCATGCAGGCTTGGTTAGGGGGTTCAATCGCTATTGTCAGAGCAATGCCCAATACTCCCTCCTTGGTCGGCACTGGGGCAACGGGACTTTATGCGAACCCAACAACTGGTGACGCTCAACAACAGCTTGTTAGTAAAATATTTGAGGCCGTCGGTTACTGTTGTTGGGTCGATACAGAAGCTCAGATTAATGCGGTTATCGCAGTGTCCGGCAGCGGCCCCGCTTACTTTTTCCGTATCCTTGAAATAATGCAGTTGGTTGGCCAAGAATTAGGGTTGCCTGAAAATGTCGCCCGACAACTAGCGTCTCAAACTGCATTGGGGGCTGCTCAAATGGCAAAAGATTCTAATCTGAGTCCTGCCCAACTGCGTGAGCAAGTGACCTCGCCGGGAGGTACTACTGAACGCGCCTTAAACACTTTTCAACAAGAAAACTTGGAAGCAATTTTTCGTAAAGCTATGACAAGCGCGGTAGCTCGAGCTGAACAAATGTCTGAAGACTTTTCAGAATAATTAAATTTAACGTTAGAGGATAAGTCTATGGACGGTGGCACGATCAATATTATAAGGTTAGTAGTAGATATCTATGCAACTGTCCTACTCGTCAGGTTGCTGCTGCAATTAGTGCAGGCTGATTTCTTCAACCCACTTTCACAAACGATCTTTAAGATAACCGCGCCGGTTGTTGAACCCTTACATAAAATATTTCCAACCATTGGAAGATTTAATACTGCGGCACTGGTCAGCGCCATTTTGGTTAAGTGGTCGTTTTTCCTAATCATTATGAGCTTTGACTCAGTGTCAGCTAGTCAGATAGCCATGCTGTTAGGCGTAGCCGCCTTGTCCCTATTGGGCACGCTGATTGAGATCTACTTCTATGGCATTTTAATCGTGGCTATTTCGAGCTGGATAGGCACCACCAGTCATCCAACAGTACGCCTAGTCAGTCAAATTATAGACCCCTATATGAAGCCGTTTAGAAAAATCATTCCACCGTTAGGAATGATCGACATATCACCAATGGTCGCTATTTTTACGCTTATTTTTATTCGTGGTCAGTTACTGCCAGTTCTAAGCAGCCTATTCTAATTACCGGCGTATCCTATCAAGGTGCAGGGTCAGGATACTGATTGTGCACCTGGTCAATCTCTGCCATTAACTCGTCTGACAGGGTAATCTCTCCAGCAGCAATATTTTCAGAGAGTTGTTGCATGTTAGTCGCACCAATCAGGCAACTAGTGACAAAGGGTTGCTGACAAACAAACGCTAACGACATCTCAGCCAAACTCAGGCCATGCTTTTTGGCAATCTCAAAGTACGCCTCTGTAGCGGCTTGTGACTGTGGGCTGTCGTAGCGAGAAAATCGCTTAAATAGCGCCATTCGAGAACCTTCAGGTTTCGCTCCACCAATATATTTGCCACTCAAAACGCCAAATGCCATTGGAGAATAGGCTAACAGCCCCACGTCCTCACGAATGGCCATCTCAGACAAACCTACCTCGAACTGCCTGCTCAATAAACTGTATACATTCTGTATACTAACCACCTTCGCCCAGCCGCGATCACTGGCTAATCTGAGGTATTCCATGACGCCCCAAGGCGTTTCGTTGGATAGGCCAATATGCTTCACCAATCCTTCATCAACCAACTCAGATAGAGCATCTAAGGTTTCATCGATGGCAATGCCATCGGCAGCGGGGTTGTGCTGATAACCGCGCTTGCCAAAAAAATTAGTGTCTCTCTCCGGCCAGTGAACCTGGTAGAGGTCGACATAATCTGTTTGCAAACGCTCCAATGACCCTTCGATGGCACGTCTTATATGATCTCGGTTTAGACGAGGGCCGCCTCTAATATGCGCCCAATCTGGTCTTGTATCCGCACGACCAGACACCTTAGTTGCCAACACAACCTCAGATCGCTTACCGGTCTGAGCAAACCATTCTCCAATACATCGCTCAGTATCTCCGGCGGTCTCGGCTCTTGGTGGTACGGGATACATCTCTGCTGCGTCAAAAAAATTGACGCCCTTATCAAGCGCATAGTCCATCTGCTCACAGGCTTCTTGAAGGTTATTTTGTTGCCCCCAAGTCATGGTGCCAAGGCCAATTAACGGGATTTGTATGTCGGTATTACCTAGTTTTCTATACTGCATTAGATGCTCCTTAATAACATTTGCATAGTCTACCCCAACAAATGGATATAAAAAATAATTATGCTTATGTTGCGTTAATCGCCAGCGCCTCTTAGACTTTGGACTAGCCCAGCCTATCAGACTACAAGAATTGCGATAAATAAGCATATGGCCATTGATTCACACACAAATAATACCGGAACTGCCTTGAATAAAAGTGCAGTAATTTTTGACGCTCCGCTGAATTTGGCCTGCGGAGCGGTCTTGTCAGAGTATGAATTGGTCTTTGAAACCTATGGCACGCTGAACCCTGAGCGAACCAACAGCATTCTTATCTGCCATGCATTAAGTGGGGACCATCATGCCGCAGGCCTTGATGCCAACGGAAAGGTCGGCTGGTGGGATCACTATATTGGGCCTGGAAAAGCCATAGATACCAACCATTTTTTTGTGGTTTGTCCCAATAATATCGGTAGCTGCTTTGGCAGCACCGGCCCTAGCACGACAAATTTAGAGACCGGAAAACCCTGGGGTGTAGACTTTCCCTCTCTGGAAGTTAGTGATTGGGTGGCGTCACAAAAACAATTGATGGAGCACCTTGAGATTGACTGCTGGTCGGCGGTTATTGGTGGCAGTTTGGGAGGAATGCAGGCTATGCATTGGGCGGTGGCTCATCCTCAAAAATTAAAGCATGCCGTGGTGATAGCCGCTTCACTAAAGCTGTCCGCGCAAAACATCGCTTTCAATGAGATTGCTCGTCGAGCTATAGAATCTGATATTAACTTTAAGCAAGGTAACTTTTTAGATCACCAAACAAGCCCCATCCAAGGTTTAGCCTTGGCGCGCATGATTGGCCATATGACCTATTTATCCAATGATGCCCTAGGTCAGAAGTTTGGTCGTTTGGTTCGAAGTGGCGATATTGACGGTGCTGAGAAAGAACTGGTTGAATTTGAGGTCTCCAGTTACCTCAATTATCAGGGCGATAAATTCGCAACACGGTTTGATGCGAACAGTTACATCTTAATTACCAAAATGCTCGACTACTTTGATCTTGCACAAAACTACCAAAACAATGCTGTGGACGCATTCAAGCAAGCGCAGTGTAAATTTTTGGTCGTCGCCTTCAGTAGTGATTGGCGCTTTTCTCCCTCTTGTTCTGAAGAAATAACCGATGCGATTGTATCTGCTGACAAAGACGTGTCTTATCTAAGAATTGAATCTGATCAAGGACATGATTCTTTCTTGCTACCCAATGAACACTACGAAAAGGGACTTGGCCAGTATTTACAGCGTGTTGCACAAACTTTCTCTGGAGCGCAGTCATGATCGATGCAAACCGTATCATTGGTGACTGGATTGAGCCGCAATCACGCATTCTCGATTTAGGCTGCGGTGATGGCACTCTGCTTTATGATTTAACGCTCCGGCACAAAATTCATGGCTACGGTTTAGAAATAGACCCTGCGTCTATCAATCAATGTATCGCCAATGGCATCAACGTTATCCAACAAGATTTGAATGCGGGTTTAGCCAATTTCGCCGACAATAGTTTTGATACTGTACTGATGACACACACTCTGCAGGCACTGCGCTATCCGCATTTGGTGTTAGATGAGATGTTGAGAATAGGCCAACAATGTATAGTGACGTTCCCCAACTTCGGTCATTGGCGTACCCGTGGGTTTTTGGCGTTTAAAGGTCGTATGCCAGTAACAAAACAACTAGCCTATCAATGGTATGACACCCCCAATATCCACTTTTTCACCTACAAAGATTTTGAAACTCTGTGTGCTGAACGAGGGATTAGCATAGTTAACCGAACCTTTATTGGTGGCCGTGCCAGTGACCTTGGTCTTGATAAAATCTGGCCTAACCTTTTTGCTCATACAGCGGTCTACCATCTCGCAAAATGAGTATACATAACATCTAAAGTACCAATAACGAGGTTGTACCTAATGAGACGAACCCTCCTGACAGCTGTGCTGTTAGTACTGCCAATACTATCTCAGGGCTTTGAAGAAAAACTCTATAAACAACATGGTAATTACAAGATTTTTTATACTGCCTTCAATAGTTCTTTTATCGAACCTAATATTGCTGTGGCCAACAATATAGTGCGCGGCAAAGGCAAAGGGTTGGTTAACATATCAGTTATGGAGGAACTTGCCATAGGTGTTCCCTCGATAGTCACTGGCCGGGTATTTAACATGTTGCAACAGGGTCAGTCACTTGAGTTTGTTGCAGTAAAAGAGCAACAATCACTGTATTATCTAGCACCGTTCGAATTCGAGGACGCGGATTATTTGACCTTTAAGATTACCGTCAAACCCAATGACGGTTCTCGCAGCTATGACTATGACTTCAAATTCCAGAAAAAAATGTATCATGATTAACAACCAATCCTGCGGACGTCTAACGTGAACCAGCAAAAGAAGCTAGTACTTGCTAGCGGTAACCCCGGCAAGATTAAAGAGTTACAAGAATTATTGGCCGATCAAGGAATTAGTATCATCCCGCAAGGGGATTTGAATATTCCAGATATCGAAGAGACCGGTTTGACGTTTGTTGAAAACGCCATTCTAAAAGCACGAAACGCCGCGGCACTGTCAGGTCTTCCCGCGATTGCCGATGACTCCGGCTTGGAGGTCGATTATCTTTTCGGCGCTCCCGGCATATACTCGGCACGCTACTCTGGTGATGGCGCCACTGACGCGACCAATCGAGAAAAATTATTATGGGCACTAACAGGTGCCCCTGCGGATGAGCGCAGCGCCCGCTATCAAGCGGTTATTGTCTACCTTCGCCATGCAGAGGATCCTACGCCAATAATCTGTCAGGGAACCTGGGAGGGTCAGATCGCTCTTGAGCATCGAGGTACCCACGGATTCGGTTATGATCCGATCTTTTATGTTCCAGAGGCCGACTGTCATGCAGCAGAACTAGACAAAGCGACAAAGCACACCCTCAGTCATCGGGGCAAAGCCATCGCTCAGTTTTTGCAACACATGAGCCTGTGATCCTCTTACCGCCATTATCACTTTATATTCACATTCCTTGGTGCGTTAAAAAATGCCCCTACTGCGA
>CAJJAU010000012.1 GCA_905182275.1 gamma proteobacterium HTCC2207 | reverse complement strand
CGAATAATCTGGTTTCTATCTTCTGATCGATCGATTCTGTTCATAACCCCTATAAAAACATCGGCATTATCCTGGAGAAGAGAGCCGTGAGTATAAAGGTATGTTAAGGCGTCTTTAGGCACCAATGAAGTATTACCTATATTGTCAGCTGACCTGTGCGCGAGACTGAGTACAGCCCCTTCCAGAACATGGTGCATACCCAATATTCCTAGCGGGTTTATGCGGTTCACTGTGTCATAAGCATAACTGACCATTAGTTCTGTCGTCATGTGAGCGCTGCTGTGGCGCACCTGTTCTATGTCACCACCACATACAGCGATATCATTAAGTATTAGCTCTTCATTGCTTGCCATTTGTTCAGTAAATTCGCCGATCACATCTGTTAACCATTCCGTTTCTTCAGTCAGTCGCGACTGAGTGGCCAATATAAGGGGCAAAGTATGCTTTAAAATATGATACCACTGCGTTAAAAATGAAATGTATAGGGCTTTGGTAAGATTGCCGTCATTCATGGATTTAATAATCGGCAAAGCTAAAAAGTCAGCATGCTGTCGTGACGTTTGCAGTTGTAGTATGTCAAAAAATCTAATGCCTATATCTCCTGTTAAAAATACGATGATACCCTTTCTGCAGTTGTTGGCTGCTTTTTTGGTGGGTGTCGATTAAATTACTGTAGAACGCTACTGCGGTGATGATTATCTTGTAATGCTCCTCATCAACCTTATAAGAACCGAGCGCTACAAATAAATGCCCACTTGAACATACCATAAGTAAGGTTACATAAACGAATAGCCTATCCAGCTAAATCAACGCTAGCTCTAGATGCGCAAGGCAGGGCTGCTCATGCTCTCCCAGTATAGTCGGGAAAGCTCCCCCGCAGCACTCTGCCAAGTAATCATCGCGGCCAAGCGCAACTAGTCAATCTATTCGGTAATTGGAATCTATCTCCTGTAGCATCCAAAATTGATCGCTGTTGTAGTAATCAATCAGGTATTTAAACTGTATTAAAAAACAAATGTGAGCTAACATTAAGTCGAACGTCGCTTCACTTAATCTTGAGGTTGATATGTTGGATAGTTTAACTTTTGAGCAGGTTCGTCTTGTTGTCATTGTTTACTCGTCGGCGATTATTCCAATGTTTGCAATTCCAATATTGCATTATCGAAAGCTCATTCCCAGCTGGGTTCTTCCTTTTTATATCAAGGTATTTTTCTTATGTCTCATAGGCTGGGAGATTTGGTTTACCTATGGGTTGGTTGCAGGGGATAGCGTTAATGTTCGGCGAGCCGATATTTTGAACCAGATAATACCGTTGCATATTAACGGCCTACTGAACTCTTTGGCAGATGCAGGATCAATTTGTTGTGGTACTTTGTTGGTCGTTTGGCTGGCAATGGGACGCGATGACTCTATCTATCTCCAATGGAACTGGAGGGTGTTTAGTCTGCTATTAGTGATATTTTCGGGGCAAAATATCGTGGTTGAAATGTTTCTTTACCACGACCAACTAGCAGACGGAAAGGCACTCTCTTGGGCGCCGCTATCACCAGCAGGACAGTGGTTTAACCCTACCTTATGGGAATTCCAAGGTCGAAGTATTATGTTAGCCAGTCAACTGCCATGGTTAATAGCGACCCCTTTGATTTATTTGGGATTGATTAGGTCTTTTAACACTCCGCAACGAGCAGTCTAAGTCAGTAGTCATTGATTGTTACTCTTTAAGTAGGTAACCCTGTTGCTAGGGTTACCCATCCTGGCAGTGCCAACTTACATGCCATCCGGCATAATCATGTCTGATTCAATGCATTCATCGAGTAACTGTAAAAGCGCAGCACGTGATTTATTTTTGGTGCCATTAAACGCTGTCATATTGAGCTGACCAAACCCTTTTACAACCATTGAGGTGGCTTCTTCTAATTGCTCAATGGGAACCGCCTGGTCATAAAAACCGGCCTTAACGGCATCCGTAGGGGACCAAATCTCTGCATTGATAACGCAGCGATGGAAGTAGTTTAGCGGTATACGGTATCGCGCCAGCTCGATACCAAAATGATGCATGGTCATGCCAATCATCGTCTCATTAAGGCCTGTTTTAAACCCACCAGCTGCACCTATTCTGTAGTCGCAGGCAAGCATGAGAAATGCACCCATTGCTATGCAGTGGCCGGTGGAAACTCCAATAACAGGTGTTGGGAAAGACATTATTCGGCGAGCCATTTTGGAACCGCGAGATGTCAGAAATACTGCCTGCTCGGGGCCTTTAGCGAGCTCTTTAAGATCAAACCCGCCGGAGAAAAGACCATCACGACCTTTTAGAACGACAATTGCCTTGGCTTCTTCAGCTTTATCGAAAGCGATACCCAGTTGATCCCACATGTCATGAGAGAGAGCGTTTGCTTTCCCATCATCCATACTGATAGTGGCAACACCATCTTGGTAGTTATAGGTTACATTATTGCTCATGGAAACTCCGTGTTTGTGGGACTTTGAGTGTTGTATTTGTTACGCGGGTGAAGACTAAATCAAGAGGGTGTCAGCTGTCAAACCGAAGGATTAATATCGTTGTTATATGTCGAAAGCCGTATTCTGTGGCGATTGCTGAGCGCTTGCAGAGGATCTTAATGCTTGCGATACTCTTTGAAACTTAGACTAGATGGAATTTAAAATGCTAAATATTAAACAAATTGCCACTTATACCATGATCGTTATTTGGATTGCCTTCGCAGTTAACCTGCTGAGCCCTGTAGGTGGAAATTTAGGGCTGGGTATACATTGGGTAGGGGTAGTGATGCTGGTCTTGCATGTGCTTGAGTTAGTGGTAGTTTACTCAAAGCTAAAAGCCATAAACCATGGAACAGCTAAAGATGTCATTAACGTATTGGTATTTGGCGTTCTTTACTGGAAGCCACTGCTTAGTAAATAAATCTGATGAGTGATAAACATGCAAGACTATTTGTTAGAGCCTTGCATGTTCAATGTGCTGCGTTGTTAGAGTAGTTGCATTGCCATAGACACAAGGCAGCCAATGGATCCCAGCCAGATGGCGGTGCGTAGGTAGATGATCCCGGCGCCATAGCTAGCTACATAGGCTACTCTTAGCGCTAACCATGCGGTAGCGGTGGTTGTTAAGTCAACACCCATGTGGAGAGACAGTAAGCAGAGGGCCAAGAAGGCAGGTAGGCTCTCTTGGTAGTTTGCCGCCGCTCTGGCGATTCTGCCATACGTGGGTGAGGTTTCAGCATTGCCATCCCTATTGGATAGAAGATAGTTTAGATTCTTTAGGTTTAGACTGGCGGGTAAAATCCAAAACTGAACAATCGCCAGGGCAAGTGCATAAATTATAAGAGTGGTCATTGGGTCTATTCCTTCTTAGTTATGATGGCCATTCCTGACGTTAACAGACCACGCTTCCTGAGACAACTAAGAGCTTTCACTGGTTAATAATCGCATTGATTAGAGTCTCTGATAAATTCGTAGAGTTTATAGTTTCTGTCTGGTTATCTGGCCTTTAATAGATGGTGTTTGTGGGCTCTTTTATACGCTCCAAATAAGTATTGTCTGGGTTCGTCTAACGCCCTCTGATTCCTTGCTTATAGGGGTATTGGTCGGTAGAGTGAACCACAGTTACTATGGTCAGATGTTGAGTCTCTGTGCCACAAAAATATACATGTAAACATTATGAGTAGTGTAAATAACTGGAGAGTAGTATGAAGACACGCGCAGCAGTTGCTTTTGCAGCAGGGAAACCTTTAGAAATTGTGGAGGTCGATCTTGAGGGGCCAAGAGCAGGTGAAGTCTTGGTGGAAATGAAAGCGACAGGTATATGTCATACAGACGCGTTCACACTTTCAGGAGATGATCCGGAAGGTGCATTCCCTGCGATTTTGGGGCATGAAGGCGCAGGTGTGGTAGTTGAGGTTGGTCCTGGCGTAAAAAGCTTAAAACCCGGTGATCATGTGATTCCTCTGTATACCGCTGAGTGCCGGGAATGCGAGTATTGCCTCAACCCCAAGACTAATCTATGTCAAGCAGTCAGAGCTACTCAGGGGCGCGGTGTTATGCCTGATGGTAGTAGTCGCTTCTCTTTTGAGGGCAAGCCAATACTCCATTATATGGGCTGTTCTACATTTTCTAATTATTCGGTTCTTCCAGAGATTTCGCTGGCAAAAGTCAGAAGCGATGCTCCTTTTGATAAAATCTGCTATATCGGCTGTGGGGTTACTACGGGGATCGGAGCGGTTGCTTTCACCATGAAGGTTGAGGCCGGCTCAACCGTCGCAGTATTTGGGTTAGGAGGTATTGGCCTCAACGTAATTCAGGGAGCCAAAATGGTTGGCGCTACTCGGATTATCGGCATTGATTTGAATCCATCACGGATTCCCTTAGCCACCCAGTTCGGAATGACCGATTTCATCAACCCCAGTGAGGTAGAGAACTTGGTTGATCATATTATTGATATGACAGGCGGTGGCGTTGACTATAGTTTCGAATGTATTGGCAATGTTGATGTAATGCGCCAGGCCTTGGAATGCTGCCACAAGGGCTGGGGTGAGAGCTGTATTGTTGGTGTTGCCGGCGCTGGCAAAGAGATCGCGACACGACCTTTTCAGTTAGTGACAGGTCGCTCTTGGCGCGGAACTGCCTTTGGTGGCGCTCGCGGACGAACCGATGTTCCAAAAATTGTTGATTGGTATATGGACGGAAAAATTAATATTGATGATCTCATTACGCACAAAATGCCACTTGAAGATATCAATAAAGCATTTGACTTAATGCATGCCGGCAAGAGTATTCGATCGGTAGTGGAGTTTTAATTGATGACTGACGGCGCTTTAGAGAAGATTGGTTTCAATTTGAGTTTCGGTGGTCAGCAGTTAAGGTTTAGGCATCGCTCAGAGGTGCTGAATTGTGATATGACCTTTTCAATATATTTACCGCCGCAATCAGAGCAAGTGCCGGTGCCTGTCCTGTATTGGTTGTCTGGGCTGACCTGCACCGATGAAAACTTTGTGGCTAAGGCGGGTGCGCAGCAGTACGCGGCAGAGCAGGGTATCGCCATTGTTTGCCCTGATACCAGTCCTCGCGGTGATGGAGTCCCTGACGATCCTGGTGGCGCCTATGATTTTGGATTGGGTGCTGGGTTTTATGTCAATGCAACCGAACAGCCCTGGTCTGACCACTATCAGATGTATGATTATGTTTTGGATGAATTACCGGGACTAATCAATTCTAAATTCCCAGTAAACAGCGAGAAGATGTCAATTTCTGGACATTCTATGGGAGGACATGGCGCTTTAACCATAGCCCTCAATAACTCAGGGCGCTATAGCTCTGTTTCGGCGTTCTCACCAATTTGTTCACCTATCAATTGCCCTTGGGGTCAGAAAGCCTTGTCTGCATATATTGGTGGCAACGCTCAAGACAATCGTGGTCAGTGGGCGAAGCATGATACGGTAGAGCTTGTGAAAGTGGCTGATATGACGCTAAAGCAGTCGATCCCCATATTAATTGATCAGGGGGATGCTGATAATTTTTTAGCCGAACAACTCAATACACAGCTGTTAGTAGATACCGCTGAGCGGGTTAATTTTCCAATGCAGATTCGTTTTCAGGCAGGCTACGATCACAGTTACTTTTTTATTGCTACATTAATAGGGGAGCACATTAAATTCCATGCTCAACATTTGCGTTAAAGTAGCGGTCCTTATTAGGTAAATAAGAGTCGCTTAGGTCAGATAAATCAGGCAGACAATAATGATAAACTGCGCGCGATTAGTAAGCTGTGTGCCAGAAATGTGGCAGTCTTTAAACGCCACCGATTAGAGTGGTGAAATAATTGAGAGATTATTTAAATCTCATGTCAGGTAGGAGCGTATATGTTGGAAAAAGACAGTAATGTTGACCAACTGATTGATCAGTTTAAAACCCTGCCAGGGGGGCTTTTGCCGCTACTGCATGCAGTTAAGCAGCTTCTTAAGTGTGTCCCAGATTCCGTTGTAGATCCCATCGCCAAAGGATTCAACTTATCCCGCGCCGAGGTGCACGGAGTAATTAGCTTCTACCATGATTTTAATACCCATCCAGGTGGACATCATACAGTGCAGATATGCCGTGCTGAAGCATGTCAGTCTATGGGCTCTCGCCACATTGAATCGCATGCAAAGCAAAGTTTAGGTATTGACTATGGTGAGACTACTGCGGATGGTCTCATTACATTAGAGCCCGTTTATTGTTTAGGTAATTGCGCTTGCTCGCCATCGGTTCGTATTGATGATGATATTCATGCGCGTGTTGACCAGTCCCGTTTTGATCAATTGATGACCGAGTTAACCACGGTTAATGCTAACACTTCTGGGGTCAGCTCATGAGTCTGCAGATATTTATCCCGCAAGATACGACAGCACTGGCGCTTGGTGCGGAAAAAGTGTCATCTGCGATGGCGCATGCTTTAGAGCGTCGAGGGCTTAATACCAACATTACACGCAACGGCTCTCGAGGTATGTTCTGGCTTGAGCCTTTAGTTGAAGTGCAAATAGGCAGTGCTCGCCAAGCATTTGGGCCAGTCAATGCATCAGATGTTGAGTCTATTTTGGATGCTGTGCAGTCTAATCTTGATGGAACAGCGAAGATAGATCATCCGCTACACCTTGGTGAGGTTGACCAGATTGACTATCTCGCCACGCAGCAAAGGTTGACCTTTAAACGCTCAGGCGTCGCTGATCCTACATGTATAACAAGCTATCAACGGCTAGAGGGCTTTGTGGGTTTAACTAAGGCTCTTTCCATGACTGGGCAAGCTATCGTTGATGAGCTCAAAAATTCGGGCCTACGTGGTCGCGGAGGCGCTGCCTTCCCAGCGGGTATCAAGTGGCAGACCGTACTGGATACAGCGGGCGAACAAAAATACATCGTCTGTAATGCAGATGAAGGTGATTCAGGCACCTTTGCAGACCGGTTGTTAATGGAGTCAGATCCCTACCAGTTGATTGAAGGTATGACAATTGCGGGTTTAGCCGTTGGTGCAAATCAAGGTTATATTTATTTGCGCTCTGAATACCCCGTTGCCCATAAAATTTTAAATATAGCGATTGAGCGAGCCACTGACGCAGGCTTTTTGGGGGCTAATGTCTGTAATTCAGGCAGAGACTTCTTTTTGGAAGTGCGACTAGGTGCTGGCGCATATATCTGTGGTGAAGAGACTTCACTGCTGGAAAGTTTGGAAGGTAAGCGTGGTATGGTTAGGACGAAACCGCCATTGCCAGCGATCGAAGGACTTTTTGGTAAGCCTACTGTGGTGAATAACGTATTAACCTTGGGGGCGGTGGCAAGTATTCTTGAGCAGGGCTCTGATACCTATAAAAACTTTGGTATGGGCCGCTCCAGAGGGACCTTAGCGGTTCAATTGGCCGGAAATGTAAAGCGAGGTGGGCTTATTGAACTCGCATTTGGAGTCACTTTGCGTCAAGTCGTTGAGGATTTTGGTTGTGGGACCTTTAGTGGTCGACCGATTCGAGCGATCCAGATGGGTGGTCCATTAGGGGCATTTTTACCTGAGTCCCAGTGGGATACTCCTCTCGATTACGAAGCCTTTGCGGCGATTAAAGCGATGATAGGCCATGGCGGAATAGTGGTATTTGACGATACCGTGGATATGGCTGCCCAGGCACGTTTTGCGATGGAATTTTGTGTCATTGAATCTTGCGGAAAGTGTACGCCGTGCCGAATTGGCTCTACGCGAGGCGTCGAGGTAATCGACCGCATTGTGGCTAATGAGGACCGTGATAATAATTTGATCTTGCTGCATGATCTTTGTGACACCATGGAGCTTGGATCTTTGTGTGCAATGGGCGGGATGACACCGTTTCCTGTCCGAAGTGCATTGACTTACTTTAAAGAAGACTTCGGTATTAGCAGCAGTAGGGATCATTAATATGTTGGAATTTTACGAACCTCAAGCAGATTTTGGCACTCCTCAGAGTGATAGCGAAACTATGGTTACCCTGTCTATTGACGGTGTTCAGGTCACAGTACCTGAGGGGTCATCTGTTATGCGGGCGGCATCCGAAAGTGGCATTAAAATTCCTAGGCTATGTGCCACAGATTCATTAAAATCCTTTGGTTCTTGCCGGATTTGTTTGGTTGAAATTGAGGGTCGACGTGGGTTTCCAGCCTCCTGCACAACGACAGTTGAAGCGGGGATGCAGGTTAATACCCAATCGGATGAAATTGGTAAGCTGCGTCGCAATGTGATGGAACTATACATATCAGATCACCCCTTGGATTGTCTGACTTGCCCTACTAATGGCGATTGTGAATTGCAAGACACCGCGGGTGAAGTAGGCTTAAGAGCAGTGCGTTATGGCTTCGAGGGCGACAATCATTTAGTCGCTGAAAAGGACGAGTCTAATCCTTATTTCACCTTTGATCCGTCCAAATGTATTGTTTGTTCACGTTGTGTTCGAGCCTGTGAGGAGACCCAGGGGACTTTCGCCCTTACCATTGATGGCAGGGGCTTCGAGTCCAAGGTTAGTGTTGGGCCGGCTGATAACTTCATGGATTCTGACTGCGTGTCCTGTGGTGCCTGTGTTGATGCGTGCCCGACTGCAACGCTCACAGAGAAAAGCATTATTGATGCGGGTAAGCCTGAACATTCGGTGGTTACAACCTGTGCTTACTGCGGGGTTGGCTGTTCGTTTAAGGCTGAGATGAAAGGCAATGAAGTAGTGCGCATGACGCCCTATAAAGACGGTAAAGCCAACGAAGGCCATGCTTGTGTCAAAGGTCGATTTGCATTCGGTTATACCACGCACAAAGACCGCATCACCAAACCAATGATTCGTGAGAGCATTGAAGATCCCTGGAAAGAGGTGTCTTGGGATGAAGCGGTTACCTATACGGCCAAGCGTTTTAAAGATATTCAGGCGCGTCATGGCCGAACTAGTATCGGTGCTATTTCGTCGTCTCGTTGTACCAATGAAGAAGTTTATCTTGTACAGAAAATGGTGCGTACTGGCTTCGGCAATAACAACATTGATACCTGCGCACGCGTATGCCATTCACCTACTGGTTTTGGTTTAAAAACGACGCTCGGTGAGTCCGCTGGAACTCAGACCTTCGCGTCTGTTGCTAAAGCTGATGTCATTATTGTTATGGGGGCTAACCCAACGGAAGCGCATCCTGTGTTTGGATCGCGCCTGAAGCGTCGATTACGTGAGGGGGCAAAGTTAATTGTCATCGACCCTCGCCAAATAGAATTGGTCAATGCGCCACATATCAGCGCGGACTATCATCTACCTGTGCGTCCCGGTACCAACGTAACCGTGTTAAATGCGTTATCGCATGTGATTATCACTGAGGGCCTTCAAGCCAAGGATTACATCGCTGAGCGATGCGAAACTGACGACTTTGATATTTGGAC
Source organism: gamma proteobacterium HTCC2207 (assembly GCA_905182275.1). Lineage (GTDB taxonomy): Bacteria > Pseudomonadota > Gammaproteobacteria > Pseudomonadales > Porticoccaceae > HTCC2207. The sequence goes on along the minus strand of CAJJAU010000012.1, from coordinate 32,407 downwards.
CAAATTCATTAGCGAAGAGCGTCACTCCCCAGAAAACACAGAACAGTACAGTGGTGTTCCAGCACATGATTTACGTGCTGCGGCAAGGCTTTATGCACAGGGTGGCAACGGCGCCATCTTTTATGGTCTGGGCGTTACCGAGCATAGTCAGGGCTCTACTGCAGTGATGGCAATAGCTAATCTTGCTATGCTAACAGGAAATATTGGCCGAGAAGGTGTGGGGGTTAATCCACTGCGTGGCCAAAACAACGTTCAAGGCGCCTGTGATATGGGGTCATTCCCCCATGAATTACCTGGCTATCGGCATATTTCAAGTAAAGTCACGAGGGCTCTTTTTGAGGGTGAATGGGGTGTGACTCTCGATCCAGAGCCAGGTCTGCGTATTCCCAATATGTTCGATGCTGCGATTGACGGTGATTTCAAGGGGCTTTACTGCCAGGGTGAGGATATTGCTCAGTCTGATCCTAATACACAGCATGTAGAAGCAGCTCTTACTGCTCTGGAGTGTTTGGTTGTGCAAGATATCTTCCTGAATGAGACTGCCAAGTTTGCTCATGTATTCCTACCTGGGGCGTCATTTTTAGAGAAAGACGGTACCTTCACTAATGCTGAACGGCGAATTTCTCGGGTTCGCAGAGCTATGCCACCACTCAGTGGAAAGGCAGACTGGGAAGGAACGATGGCCTTGGCTAACGCGCTTGGCTGTAACTTCAAATATGATCATCCGTCGGAAATTATGGATGAAATTGCTCGTCTAACGCCAACCTTTACCGGTGTTTCCTATAAAAAGCTGGATGAACTCGGCAGTATTCAGTGGCCCTGTAATGATCATACGCCTGCGGGAACGCCGGTGATGCACGTCGATGAATTTGTTCGCGGCAAGGGTTTCTTTGCCATCACTGAATATATTGCCACCGAAGAGAGAGCTAATCGAAAATTCCCGTTGTTATTAACGACCGGTCGGATTCTCTCTCAATATAATGTGGGTGCTCAAACCAGGCGGACTAAGAACAGCGAATGGCATGAAGAGGATACATTGGAGATTCACCCTCATGATGCGGAAGAAAGGGGTATTAATCATGGCGATTGGGTAGGCATTCAGAGTCGCGTCGGAGAGACTGTCCTTCACGCGGATGTTACCAGCCGAGTGAAGCCCGGCGTTATTTACACTACTTTCCATCACCCGGTATCCGGTGCCAATGTTATCACTACGGACAATAGCGACTGGGCGACTAATTGCCCGGAATTTAAAGTCACTGCAGTACAAGTAAGTAAGGTAACGGCACCTTCCCGCTGGCAAGCAAGGCAGAAAACTTTCAACACGCAGCAGCAGCAACTGTTAGCCAAAGCCCGCCATTGATGTCTAGGCATATTGATCCGGTGAGTCATGTTTTGCGGCATGTTTGGCAGGGTGGCGAGTTAGTTGAGGCCAATGATCAAGTTGCTACCGAAACACCAGTAGCGCTAGTCTATAACGGTATCTCCCATGTGGTGATGATGTCAACGCCCAGTGATCTTGAAGATTTCGTTACAGGGTTTAGTTTAAGTGAAGATATCATTGCCAGTACCAAACAAATTCTTGATGTTGAAGAAATAGTTACAGATAAAGGCATCGAGTTGCACATGACCATAGTGGCCGAGGCGTTTTCTGGCTTAAAAGAAAGACGAAGAAACTTAGTTGGCAGGACTGGCTGTGGTCTTTGTGGTGCCGAGTCTTTAGATCAAGCAATACCCAATCCGAAATCGGTCATCAATGATTTGCAGTTTAGTCATATAGCGTTGCAGGCTGCCATCGTAGGTCTAGCTAATTGGCAAGAATTACAGAAGCAAACGGGCGCAGTACATGCGGCCGCTTGGTGCGATAGAGAAGGTAATATTTTAGTAGTTAGAGAGGATGTGGGCCGCCACAATGCTCTGGATAAACTGATTGGTGCAATAGCTCGCGGTATTTTTACTGCTGATGGTTTTGTACTGGTTACGAGCAGAGCTAGCTATGAAATGGTATCTAAGACCGCCAGCGCTAACATTGCTTTGTTGGCTGCGGTTTCAGCGCCAACATCCTTGGCAATTGATTTGGCCAAGGAGTGCGGCCTTACTTTAGTTGGTTTTTCAAGGCCAGACAGACATGTAATTTATGCCAATGGACAACGAATAGAGAGCGACTGACATGAATGCAAAAAAAATAGATCGACTAGTGAAAATGATTAATCAAATTTCACTAAACATGCGTTCAAACGGTAGCGAGGATTTGGTCGTTTCGCAGGTCTCCGAGCATTTAGAAAAGTTTTGGTCGCCAGCGATGAAAGATCTGATTAGTGAACAGGAAGATAATAATGTTGGCTTAACGCCTATTTCACAAAAGGCTGTGATTCGGCTGGCGGCCATGCAGCGAGCGAAATAATCACTCAACCGTACCGGCCCTATGGCCTCTGTTTTCGGCTTTATCGTTAGATGAGCGCCTCATATATAAGTTCAAATCAACCGCTTCAATAGCGATGCTGGCTGTCCAGAATCGACGGCTTTACCTCAATAGACGCCTCAAAGTCTCTAGCAATATTGTCGATTTTTGTAGCAAGCGCTGCATTTTTAGTAGAAATATTAGTACTTTCACCTATGTCATTAATTAGATCAATAAGTAACGGAGATTCGTGTACTTGTCGCTCTGGTGGCGCGCCATAAGCGCCCTGAGTGACATACTGAATTTTGTGATCCCTTAATCGAAATGCACGAAGTTCAGACCCTTTGTAAAAAGGCACGAAATTCCTTGGACTTGGCTTTCGTTGTTTTAGAGAGTCACTTAAGTCAAAGCTATCTGGGGACGGGTAGGACTCTGTAAATCCGGCCAGTGTGATAAATGTTGATAATAGATCAGTCTGCATGCCAAGATCATTGTTGAGTCCGGGCATAATTCCGGGCCCACTAAAAAACGTCATTACTCGCATGCCACCCTCGAAGGTTGTTCCTTTGCCATCTTTAAGAGGCTTTGCTGAGCCAGCATGGGCTCCATAAGCAAGCCAAGGTCCGTTATCGCTGGTGAAAACAACATAGGTATTATCGTTAATAGAAAGTCGCTCTATGGCGGCAAGAATTTGACTAACGCTCCAATCAATTTCTTCGATCACATCGCCATATATTCCCTTCTTACTTTTGCCTGTAAATCTCGAAGAGGTAAAAAGTGGTACATGAGGCATGCTGTGAGAGAGGAAGAGGAAAAAAGGTTTATTTGCTTCGATAGATTCGTCCATAAAGCGGACTGACTCATTTGTGTATCTTTGAGTGATCAAGGTTTGATTTGCCGGCCTCTCTAACTCTATATCGTGAAAGGTTCCATCTGACTGTCTTTGGCTAGCGATCAGAGGAACTTGCCAATCATTAATGTTAGGGTTGTATATTTGCCGCCGTATTTGTGGAACTACTTTACTCCATTTAGCTGGGATATCCTGGGACGGAGAAAAGATGTTGTTTAAAGTTATTCCGTCAACTTCCCAATCCATATCATTTGAATAAGGGATGCCTAACCATTCATCAAAGCCATGTCTGGTAGGGTAGTAGTTTTCAGTATCCCCCAGGTGCCATTTACCAAACATTCCCGTAGCGTAGCTATGGTCTTGAAATATTTCGGCGATAGTTTTTTCACTATGTGGAATACCTTTTTTACTGCCGGGAAAGAACACCCCGCGATTGTTCCCGTACAGCCCTGTTCTGACGGGTAGTTTCCCGGTTAGCAGTGCTCCTCTGCTAGGGGTACAAACCGATGCGGCAGAATAAAAGTTAGTCCATGCCTGACCGTTTTTAGCGAGAGAATCCAGTGCTGGCGTGTCAATTAGCGGATCACCGAATGGGCCGGCATCTGAGTAGCCCATATCATCCGTGTAGATAATAATAAAGTTTGGTTGCCTTTCCGTAATAGCCGGCGGGTTTCCTATAGCAGGGAGGCAGGCGCACAGGAGTACGAAAAACATAGTGGCCTTGAGGTACATATTTAAATCGCCTTATTCGATAAAACTAACTGGCTTTAATTGGGCAAAATCTTATCATCGCGCCCCTATGAGTGCTAGGTGAAAACACTGTTAAACGCTTAATGCGTATGCCAACCAGCGTTTTTTTGCCATAATGTTAATCATGGAAAATCTAAGGCCCACTTTTTTGATTTAAGAGTAATGGTAATGGCAAAACTAACACACCTCAATGATCTCGGCGAGGCTCACATGGTCGACATATCTTCCAAGGTTGATACTAGTCGAAGTGCTACCGCAGAGGCACAAATTGAACTTACTGAACTGATTGCCGCCGCAATAAAGGACGATAATTTACCGAAGGGGGACTTGTTTGCAACTGCCCGTATTGCAGGCATTCAGGCCGCCAAAAAGTGTAGTGACCTAATACCACTATGCCATCCATTGCCACTGAGTAAAATTGCTATAGATATTCAATTAAACGGCACTGTTTTGGTCATCAAAGCGTTGTGCAAAACCACCGGCAAGACGGGTGTCGAGATGGAGGCATTAACCGCCGCATCAGTTGCAGCATTAACCGTTTATGATATGTGTAAAGGTATTGATAAAGGGATGATTATTCGACACACCCGATTATTAGAAAAGTCTGGCGGTAAATCAGGGCATTGGCAAGCCGAGCAGACCAGAGAAACTCCCAATGATTAACTTACTTTTTTTTGGACGATTAGGCGATTGTGCTTTGGATGTAGATAAATCTATCTTCTATCAAGATGATTTAGCGACCCCCTTGGATGTTCGTGACTGGTTAGCCAAAGCTCATGGTGATTTAGGGAAGGCACTTTCTGAACCGCAAGTGTTGGTTTCAGTCAATAAGAGAGTCGTTAAGTGGGATCATCCGTTAGCGGATAATGATGAATTGGCTTTTTTACCCCCAGTGACAGGCGGCTGAGGGCCTCATGAGCATCTATGTCAGCGTTCAAACTAAAGACTTTACTGTCGCCAACGAATACCAGCGACTGCGTCAGATAACACATTCTGCAGGTGCGGTGGTCACCTTTTCAGGATTGGTGCGTGATTTTGAAGTAGGTTCTGACGAGCAAGGCCAGAAGGACTCCCTTAAGTCTTTAACACTACAGCACTACCCTGAAATGACCGAGAGGCTACTTGAGGAGATTATTGAAGAATCTCAAAAGCGTTGGTCTGTTCTTGGCGTAACGGTAATACATCGAGTGGGCCGTTTACTGCCGAATGACCAAATTGTTTTTGTTGGCGTGGCTAGCACTCACCGTGACGATGCCTTTCAAGCTGCACAGTTTTTGATGGACTATTTAAAAACCAGAGCAACATTTTGGAAGAAAGCGGATGTGGATGGGACGGAGCAGTGGCTTGAAGCCAAGGGTTCTGATACTGCCGCAGCCTCTAGGTGGGAAGGAAGTAAACATGACTAATGTGAACGCAATGATTCTTGCTGGCGGTAGGTCTAGTCGAATGGGAGGAGCCAACAAGGCATTGATTCCATTAGGCGGTCAGGTTCTCCTTGAGCGTGTCATTAAAAGGCTGCAACCGCAGGTAGATCGTATAGCGATTAGTGGAGATTCACAAATCCTAAGCGACCTCGATTATCAGATTGTCGAGGACCGAGTTACTAAGTTCTCTGGTCCGTTGGCCGGTCTGTACAGTGCCTTGATAGATCCGTACCTCAATACAGCTGAGTATCTCCTGTTGGCGCCTTGTGATGGGCCGTTTGTTCCTGAAAATTTGGTGAGTGAGCTCTATCGATTAGTAACCAACTGCAATGCTGACGTTGCCTGTGTTCGTTATGAAAGTGTAGCCCAAGCGACGTTTTCACTTTGGCACAAACGGACAGTAGAGGCGGTCAAAAATGCGCTACTAAGCGACCATAATGGGGGTTTTAAACCGCTACTTAGTAATCTCAATACTGTTTATTTGGATTGGCCAGACAGTCCGGTCAATCCATTTTTTAATATTAATACACCAGAAGATCTTAGTGTCGCCGAGAAAATATTGTGTCTCTAAATGATGATGACTTCATGCGCTATAGCCGTCATCTTCTTATGGATGATATTGGTGAGGTTGGCCAGGAAAAGTTGACTCAAGCTAAGGTGTTAATTGTTGGTTTGGGTGGTTTAGGTTGCCCTGTTGCCCTCTATCTTGCGGCCGCGGGAGTAGGTCAGATTGATCTTTGTGATCCTGATCGAGTGGATAAGACTAACTTGCAGAGACAGGTTCTGTATCGTACCGAAGATTGTGGTGAATTAAAGGTCGCTTGCGCCAAAGACCGACTACATGCGCTTAATTCAGGGATTACTATCAATGTTTTAGCCCGAGAAGTAGACGTGGACATTCTTAGTGGGCCTAGCCTCACTGAGGCCTATACTGCGATTGTAGACTGTACGGATAACTTGGCTGCTCGCCAGTTAATCAACAAGACATGTTACGAACAAAGGATTCCGCTGATCAGTGCTGCGGCAGTAGGCTGGGAAGGTCAGCTAGTAGCCTTTGATTTTCGGCGTTATAGGCAGCTGTGTTTTAGCTGTATTATTGATTATAAATCGACAGAGCCTATGATGAATTGCTCTAATTTTGGCGTAGTTGGCCCGGTACTTGGTGTTATGGGTAGCCTGCAATCGATCACTGTTATGAGAATGTTACTAGGCTTTTTTGAACAACACGGTGAACTGCAACGCTATGATGGTAAGCGCGGCCAATGGTTGACGATGCAATGTGCCAGTGATACTAGTTGCTCGATCTGCGGGCCAACAGACAGATAGGAGAAAATGATGAGCGTAAAGACTTCGCAGCGACGATTTGTAAATGTGGCAGTATTGACTATATCCGATACTCGCTCCTTTGAAACGGATACCTCTGGTTCCTGGCTACAGCAGGCGATTGAAGCCGATGGTCACCATTTATTGGATCGTAAAATTGTTATTGATGACATTTATCAGATGCGAGCCATAGTCTCTAACTGGATTGCAGATCCGGATGTTGAAGTGATTATAACAACAGGGGGTACCGGTTTTACCGGTCGGGACAGCACGCCTGAGGCGCTGGGGCCTATATTTGATAAGCACATAGAAGGTTTTGGAGAGCTATTCAGGCAATTATCCTATGATGAAATTGGCACCTCAACCATACAATCTAGATGTTTGGCTGGCTTGGCCAATAATACTGCCTTATTTTGTCTTCCGGGCTCCACTGGTGCCTGTAAAACAGGCTGGAATGGTATTTTGCGTGAGCAACTGGATAGTACCTTCGAGCCCTGCAATTTTGTGCAGCACGTTGGTAAGCAGAGCAAATAATGTTAACTGTTGAAGAGGCAGTTAGGCGTCTTAGAGATGACTCAAAAGTGGTTTCCGACACCGCGTCAGTCCCAGTAAAAGAAGCGCTTGGACTTGTTTTGGCTAATGATATTGTTGCTAGTATCGACGTGCCTCCAGCGGATAACAGCGCAATGGACGGATATGCTTTTTGTGTTGATGAAGCCTTGGGCAATCAGTTCCAATTGCCAGTAAGCCAGAGAATTCCTGCTGGGGTTGCTCCTGGAACACTCAAACAGCGCACAGCAGCCCGAATTTTTACTGGTGCTGAGATTCCCGCCGGTGCAGATACTGTCGCGTTGCAAGAGCAGTGTGCCGAACACGGTGGCAATGTTAGCTTGGATCCAACATCGCTCTGTGGGCAACATATTCGGCGACGAGGTCAAGATATTGCTATTGGATCAAAAATTCTTGGCGCCGGAACTACTCTTCGAGCTCCTGAACTAGGGTTGCTCTCATCTCAGGGTATTAGCCATGTTGAGGTCTACAAGCCATTAAAAGTCGCTATTTTTTCAACCGGAGACGAACTCGTCGAACCCGGTAATAGTCTGGAACCCGGTCAAATATACAATTCTAATCGTGCAATGTTGATTGGGCTGGTTGAATCGATAGGCATGCAGCCGATTGATTTGGGCACTGTCGCAGATACTCCTGGTGCAACGCGTAAAGCGCTAGTCAATGGTACTCAAAAGGCCGATATAGTAATCAGTGCAGGCGGCGTATCAGTGGGTGAGGAAGATCACGTTAGACAGGTAGTCACTGAACTTGGAAGCGTAGATTTTTGGCGAGTAGCCATTAAGCCTGGAAAGCCGCTGGCCTTTGGTCATATAAACGGCACTGCGTTTATCGGGTTACCCGGGAATCCCGCCTCAGTATTTGTTACTTTTTTGGTATTGGCCAAGCCGTTTTTATTGGCCACTCAGGGGTGTGTCGACACTATGCCGTTAATGCTACAGGCAAAAGCATTGTTTAGTAGGGACGGAGAGTCTAGAGAGGTTTATCTCCGCGGCCTTATGACTAATACCGCCGAAGGCCCCAGTGTTGAAATTTATCCCAACCAGAGTAGTGGGGTACTGTCCTCTGTCTGTTGGGGGAATGTCTTGGTAAGGCAAAAAAGAGGCGTGGATATTCACATTGCTGACCTTATTGATGTGTTAATCTATTAATACTGTAATTAAATGATAACAAGAGTGGCATGTGGACAGTCATAACCATTTTTTAGCAAACGAATCTTCGTTGATTGACCCTTTCGGTCGGACGATTGATTACTTGCGTCTGTCAGTTACTGACCGCTGTAATCTCCGCTGCACCTATTGTATGGCCGAAGATATGACCTTCCTGCCACGAGCACAGATATTGTCACTCGAGGAACTGCGAGATGTTGCCACGGCCTTTGTCGATTTAGGGGTTAAGAAAATTCGTCTTACCGGCGGTGAACCATTGATTCGCCGCGATATTGTAAAGTTAGTGTCTGCCATTGCATCTCTACCGGGTTTAGAGGAAGTCACTATGACGACCAACGGTATGCTGTTATCAAAAATGTCACAGTCACTTAAAGATGCGGGCCTTGGGCGTATTAATATCAGTGTCGACAGTCTCAAGGCGGATCGTTTCAAAGAACTCACCCGTCTTGGTGACCTAGACCTATGGCACAAAGGCATCAAGGCGGCGAAACAGTCAGGTTTTAATAAGATAAAGCTTAACACCGTTATTTTAGCGGGCTTTAACGATGATGAAGTGCTCGATCTGGCGCATTATGCGGTGGATAATGAAATGGATATTTCCTTCATTGAAGAAATGCCCCTGGGTGCCATATCCTCTCATGAACGGTCTGAAACTCTGGTAACAAGTGACCAGGTTCGAGAACAACTAGAGCGTGATTTTTCTTTCGTGGACAGTGTTGAAACCACTGGAGGTCCTTCGCGGTACCTGCAGGTGGTTGGCAGCAAGAGTAAAGTCGGCTTTATTTCCCCCATGTCTAACAATTTCTGTTCAAGCTGTAATCGCGTCAGAATGACGGCAGAAGGGCGTTTCTTGCTCTGTCTTGGCAACGAGCAAAGCATGGACATGCGTCACGTAATGCGCAGTCACCCGGGTGATTCTGGTCTTCTGAAGGCTAAAATTGTAGAAGCGCTACAAAGTAAGCCCGAGCGGCATCACTTTGATCCCAATCGAACCGACATTGTCCGTTTCATGAATATGACTGGCGGCTAAAAACAATCCTTCGAATTTCGCCTCACTGCGAGCCTCAGTTATTTCCCCTACAAATTAGACGTTTGAGTATGTTATTCTTCTTTAAAGTATAAGCTTTGAGTGTCTTTGTTACGGGGCATTCGAGCTAGCCTGAAAATGACGTTCTATCGCTAGGTGTGGAAATGGATTTATTAACTGATGTACTACCGTCGCCTTTTACTCGAGGCCGACAACATCAATTAAAATTTCAATTAATCTTATCAGAAGCCGCACAACTCTTTAATTGGCAGGGGTCTCGAGCAACTACACTTGCCGATGTCGCGGGCAGTTTAAACCTGACTAAAACATGCCTTTATTACTATGTTAATAACAAGCAAGACTTGGTTTATCAATGTTATGTGTCTAGTTGTAAAATGTGGCTGGATCATGCACAACAAGCCAGTCAGGCACCAGGCTCTGGTTTAGATAAAATTACATCCATGATCGCAGTTCACTTGGAGCAGTATGCAGCCAGCTTGCAAAATGAGGCGCCTCACTTTGCCATGATGACTGAGGTTTCTTCACTTGATGAAGCGCATCGGGAGGATATTTTCCGTCGCTGGTCCGAGATCTTTGAGCTCTGCCGGCTAATGGTTATACAGGGGATTGACGAGGGTGCTATTGATGAGGTTAACCCCGCTGTTGTGACACTGGCGATTTTTTCAATTATTCAATGGTTTCCTGTTTGGTTGAATCGCAAGCATGTTATCAACATCAAAGCGGTGGTCACTAGTGTGTTGGATATTGCGATTAATGGCCTCTCTTCCCAGTCTCTTGAGCTCAAGCCGACTACACTGCCAAATATTACTAGTGAAACCGTCGATAGTTTTGATCGAGAGGAACAGAACAAAGGTAAGAGAGAAGCATTTTATCGAGTAGGCTCAATTTACTTTAACCAAAAGGGCTATAAAGGTACTTCCTTAGATGAAATTGCCGGGTCTTTGGATGTTACCAAAGGGGCCTTTTACTACCATATTAAAAACAAGGAAGAGCTTCTTTACCAGTGTTTCGAAAGAACCCTCAGTATTGAACGCAGGCTTCTTGAAGAGGCTAATAAGTCAGCGGTTTCTGGGCTTAAAAAAGTTGGTCATGCGCTTCATTATCTGGTTAACATACAGCTGAGCGATCAAGGCCCCTTGATCCGCTATCGTTCATTGCCGTCTCTGGATGAGCCGCATCGAAAATTGGTGTTGAAAGCCAGTAAGCGAAATAGCGATCAGTTAGGGGCATATATTCGTCAGGGATTCGATGATGGGACCCTAAGAGATATCGATGCTGAGATTGCTCAACACATCCTCTCGGGGGCAATAGAGGCCAGTCCAGACTTAGTTGACTGGGTTGAGGTGGCTGGCGGAGAGCAGCTATCAAATGATTATTTAAACATATTTATCAATGGTTTGTCGGGCAAATGAAATGTTAATTAGAGAATATATAGGCGTTTAAAATGAATAGCTTTGTTTTTAGTACAGTAGCTGATGTGGTGGTCGGAGCAGGGGCTTCGGAGCAGATCGGGGACATGGCAGCCGCTATGGGTATTAGTCGGGTATTGATAGTGACAGATGCGGGAATAATCCAATTTGGTCTTTTGGATAAGGCGATTTTGAGCCTGAAAGCCCACAATATTGAGTACAGTGTGTACGCCGATGTGGTCGCTGACCCTCCTGAATCAGTAGTCATGGATGCAGTTGCCAAGGCACAGGTATTTAAGTGCGATGCAGTCATTGGTTTTGGAGGTGGCAGCTCCATGGATGTTGCCAAATTGTTGGCAGTGCTCATTAACGGCGAGCAATCATTATCTGAGATATACGGCGTTGATCAAGTTACTGGCGGTCGTTTGCCGCTCATCCAGGTACCAACGACTGCTGGAACAGGGTCAGAGGCAACCATGGTCTCGATTATTACCACTGGAGAAACCACTAAAGCCGGTGTAGTTAGTCGAACACTGTTGGCCGATAAAATCATTCTTGATGCTAGTTTGACTATAGGTCTACCAGCGCATGTCACAGCGGCTACTGGGATTGACGCCATGGTGCATGCCATTGAAGCCTACACCTCAAAACGATTGAAGAATCCGCTTTCCGATATGCTCGCACGAGAAGCTTTGCGGCTTTTGGCAGACAACATTGTTACTGCGGTCAAGGAAGGCGGTGATCTAGAGGCTCGGGGCGCTATGTTACTAGGGGCGATGCTTGCAGGCCAAGCGTTTGCGAATGCTCCAGTAGCGGCGGTGCATGCACTGGCCTATCCGCTGGGCGGTAATTATCATATCCCCCATGGGTTGAGTAATTCATTAGTTCTCCCCTATGTACTGCGGTTTAATGCGCCAGCTGCAGCTGAGCTGTATACCGAGATTGCCCCGCTCATTATGCCTGGCAAAGTATTGCCCGATGATCCAGTGGCGGTTACCGAGCTACTGGCGGACCATTTTTTGGCGCTCGCTGTTGATTTGGGGCTGCAAACAACCTTGCGCGAGATGGACATTCCCGAGGATGATCTACCAAAGCTTGCCAAGGAATCAATGCTCCAACAGCGGTTGCTGATTAATAATCCACGAGAGGTTGGTCTGGACGATTCCTTAGCTATCTATCGTCAAGCTTACTAAGTAAATGGGAGTGTACAATGAGCGATAATCAACGGACTAATTACAGCTACTTCAGCGATATTACGACACGCTGGATGGACAATGACATCTATGGCCATGTTAATAATGTCATCTACTATAGCTACTTCGATTCGGTGGCTAATCAATATTTGATCGAAGAGGGTGGCCTGGACATCCATACTGCCGAAATTGTTGGTTTCGTAGTTGCCTCTAACTGCCAGTACAAAGCACCTATAAGCTATCCCGAGCTTATTGAAGCGGGATTGCGAGTGAACAGTCTTGGCAATAGCTCAGTTGAGTATGGCATTGGTATTTTTAAGAAAGGGGCACTCAATGCCTCAGCCATGGGTACATTTACCCATGTATTTGTCGATCGTTCTACTGACAAATCGGTACCCATTCCCAGTCAGATTAGATCTGCCCTCGAGGCCATTTTGATCAAAGGATAGTAATTCTCTTAAGGAGTTTAGCGTGGATTTTAAAGACAAAGTCGTATTAGTAACAGGTGGGGCAAATGGCATTGGGCGAGCGCTTTGCCAGCAGTTTGCGCGAGCAGGGGCCAAGGTTGTTGTGGTCGATCTTGAGGGAGACGCGGCTATTGCCTTAGCAGAAACCTTTGGTGGGCTGGGCTTGGCTGCAGATGTCGGTCGTGAAGCTGACATTCAATCCGCAGTGTTGGCAACCGAAAATAAATTGGGTCCGATAGATGTATTTGTTTCTAACGCGGGTGTTTCATTCAGTGATGGACCCGGTTGGATGGCAGCTTCAGCCTCGAACGAATCTTGGCAAACTAGTTGGAATGTCAATGTTATGTCGCATGTTTTTGCTGCGCGGGCCGTAGTGCCGGGCATGATAAAGCGCGGGGGTGGTTACTTAGTAAATGTTGCATCTGGTGCGTCGTTACTTTGTCAGGTTGGGGATGCAGCCTATTCAACAACTAAGACAGCAGCGGTTGGATTTGCCGAATCACTGGCGATTACCCATGGTGATGACAACATTGCAGTGTCAGTAGTCTGTCCACTGTATGTTAAAACGCGTATGACCGAGGATGGCAGAGGTGTTAGTGGTAATGATGAAGTAATGACTGCGGATACTGCGGCTGAAGCAATTCTGACCGGCATGTCTGAGAAGAAATTCATGATTCTCCCTCACGCTGAGCTTGCCACCTATGCGCAGCGAAAGGGCGAGGATTATGAGCGCTGGCTCAAAGGTATGCGGCGTATGCGAAGAGGCCTGATTGAACAGCACCCTGATTATGACTATGAGCGCTAAATAGTCATGAGCTTTAGTAAATTATTGGAAAAAATTATTCCTGCACCCAGACTATTCGTGAGTATTTCATTGCTAATGGCGGCATCGGCTGTTGCCATAGAATTCGATCAATACGATGATGATGTAGCAGCATTATTGCGTGAGTATCAAGGCGAGTCTGATCAGCAAGGTTCCTATAATCCCTCAGTACTCTCTTTCAACCAAACTATTGACACAGAAACGCTGGTCGACTTTGAGAAAGGCCTCATTCTGGTCTCTGCTATTACTCCTGAAAGTCTCAAGCAATCAATAGTTAATGTGCTTTTAACTCAAATTGACCCCTCGGTGATTGATGCAAAAACCGCACAAGATTTTGGTTTGGTCAATCAGCAAACGAATCGCCCATTCTTTTGGGGACAGGTAGTGGATCATACCGGCAAGCCAATTGAGGCGTTGCGAGCTGCTGCAGAGTTTGCAGATGTATTGGTGCGTCGAAGGTCATTTAAAGATGAACGTTTTACCGTGACTATTGCCATGGTGGAAACACACAAAGATATTGCCGGTGGTAAATATGTTAAATACGCTAAGGATGCAGGCCGCCAGTATGGCGTGCCAGTTTCAATAATGATGGCGATTATGGAAACCGAGAGCTCGTTCAATCCGTTGGCGCGCTCTAGGTCAAATGCGCTTGGGCTCATGCAAATTAAAGCTGATACCGCCGGGCGAGATTACTTTTCAATTATAAAAGGCTACAAACACACGCCCACATCAGCTTTTCTATACAGCCCAAAAAACAATATCGAGGTTGCGGCAGGTTATCTGAGTATTTTGGGTGAACGCTATTTGGTCGGTATACGCGACCCTAAGAAGCTTGAGTATGCAATGATTTCTAGTTACAACGGCGGGGCTGGCAATCTGTGGCGGAGCCTGGACAAGAAAGGCAATAAAACTAAGGCGATTGAGCGCATAAATAGGATGTCGACAAAAGAGTTTTATTGGTTTTTGACCAATCGTCACATACGTCAAGAAACCAGGAATTATCTTAAAAAGGTCAATAGTAAAAAACGTAAGTACATAAATTTGTAATTAACTCAATGCGCTATCGCCTACAACTTTAACGTTGCTAGTGATGGTGCTGCTTAGAGACCAAGTTATAGGGTCGATATTGTTATGAAAGGATCAAGATTTTTATGGTTAACGAAGTAACTAATAAGGGACTGCAGGAAGGTCGACTGCAACGCAAGATGTCAGTCGGCGGTGTCTATGTAGCTACATTTCGTCAAATCATAATGCGCCACGGTCTGATCATGGGAGCTGTAATTTTACTGTGCCTGTTACTACCTGGCGCCATTGATGCAGTCATTGTGGGCTTGGCCCCCTTAATGTCTGAGCCATACGCCTATGTTGCCGTATTGCCTGTGATGCTGGTGTTTTTTACTGTTTTTCTAGTGTTCAAAGGACATAAAGTTGACATTACTCAGGGCGCGTGGCTAAGTTATTTATGGGTCATCTCTGTGGTTGAGGAGCTGTCCTTCCGGTTAATACTGCCGTCTCTGCTGCTGAGTCCCATTGGCCTGATTCCGGCAGCCATACTAAGTAATCTACTCTTCGCAAGCATTCATTTCTTTACCTTGCGCTGGAAGTTTATTAACTGTTTTGGCGCATTTTTGGGTGGTTTAGCTTTAAGCCGCTTACTAAATAACAGTGAAGACATCGCCTTGGTTATCTTAGTGCACTGGTTTTTCACTTTTCTAAATACGCCTACTTCGCCCAAGGTGTGATTGGTTTAACATGCATTAAACTAGGGCAGAGGGAAAAGGCTGTTAGCTGCGCTAATATGCGAATGATGCCTAGACTCTACCTAACCCTCATAGTGCTCGTGTATCGCGCGAAGTATAGTGATGTTTGTTAGTCCTGATGAAGTCTCATCAGGCCTTCCTGAATGGTGCTGGCTACCAGACGGCCATCTTGAGTATAAAATGTTCCTCGGCTGAGGCCTCTAGATCTGCTCGAGCGAAGACTGTCCATGTGATATAGCAGCCATTCATCGGCTTTAAAGTTATCATGAAACCAAATGCAGTGGTCGAGCGACGCTGGCTGTAGCTTTGGATTCATTATGCTGATGGCATGCGGCATCAGAGCGGTACTCATTAAGCTAAAGTCCGAAGCATAGGCAAGTATTGCGTAGTGGAGGCTAGAGTCGACGCCCTCCGGTAATTCACCGGCCGCTTTTATCCAAATCAGTTGTTCAGCTTTTCTAGGGGAGGGATCGATATAGTTAATGGGCTCAACCGAACGCATTTGTATGGGGCGCAGTGTTGGACGGTTTTTTGAAGAGCGTTTTTTCGCAGAGGGATCAAGTTGCTCGCGAATTTTATTCCAACGCTGATTATCATCTTCAAGTTCGTCAGGCCCCGGGCAATCGGGCATATCTGCTTGATGGCACAGACCTTCTTCTAACAGCTGAAAGGACATTTCGGTATTGAAAATAGCTTTGCCTCGCTGTGACGCAACCACTCGACGAGTCGTGAATGACCCACCATCACGGATATTATCAACCTCATAAAGAATCGGTACACTAGGATCGCCTGGCCGTAAAAAATACGCGTGTTGCGAGTGCACAGAACGCTCTGCATCAACAGTGTCTTGGGCTGCACGCATGGCCTGCGCAAAAACTTGGCCGCCAAACACCCGCCTATTACTGGTCTCAGGGGTAAAGCCACGATAAATGTTAGTGTCAATTTTTTCCAACTGTAGAATATCTAACAGTTGCTGCAGAGCTTCAGTCATTCAATAGATTCCTTGCCGGGTTTAGGTTACTCGCCAGCTACTTTAACAACTAATTTACCAAAATTCTTTCCGCTGAAGAGCCAGCTAAAATACTCTGGAGCTAATTCCAATCCGTCAGCTATCGTCTCTTGGTATTTTATTTCTCCATTGGCAACCCAATCTGTAAGCGCATTATTAGCTTCGGCAAAATCTGCGTAGTGATCAAATACCAAAAAGAACTTATGTTCAGGTGGGTTTTCTAACTCTCCAAAAATATGGAATGGTGTACGTTCCTTGGTTATATCAGTCGCATTGTAGCTGGCAATATAGCCACAGATCGGTGCGCGAGCGCCGAGGTTAAACTGTTTGGCCACGGCTTCAGTTACTTTACCGCCCACCGACTCAAAATAAATATCAATACCCTTAGGGCAGGCTGATTTCAGGGCGCTGTCAAAATCAGCGGCCTTATAGTCAACACACTCATCAAATCCCAGCTCCTCTTTGACATAGGCGCATTTTTTTTCACCTCCAGCAATTCCTACTACGTGTAAACCTAATTTCTTGCCAATCTGACCCACCACTGAACCCACAGCACCGGAGGCTGCCGAGACTACCAGAGTCTCGCCGGCTACAGGTTTGCCCTCACGTATCAAGCCAAAGTACGCAGTGCGGCCAGGCATTCCACACACGCCGAGGTAAGCTGAAAGAGGTACTTTGTCAGCATCAATTTTATAGGTCATAGGGTCTTTATGGTGTGAGACAAAATATTCTTGCCACCCCGAGCGACAGCAAACGTAGTCACCCACTGCGTATCGGTCAGATTTAGACTCAACAACGACGCCAGCGGTCTCAGCGACCATTACTTCGCCTATGGCGACTGGGTCTGCGTAAGATTTTGCGGCGCTCATGCGGCCTCGCATGTAGGGATCTAACGAAAGATAGAGCGTTTTAATCAATACCTCATCATCTTTAATCGGTGCGACAATTGACGTTTCCAAGCGGAAATCGTCTGCTGATGGCTCTCCGACCGGACGGCTGGCCAGTACAATGCTTTTGTTAGACAGTTCAGACATGCTTAGATCCTTCTCGTTTTTTTGTGGTGGTTTAATGAAGCAGCTGCTAATGCGAAATTTAGTTGTGGGTACAATTATCAGGTACCGGTAACAGGACTAAAACCCTATTTTGTGGGCGAGTAGTCACCGAAGTGCTTGAAAATGAGAATAACATACTGTAAGTTCAATTTCTTCAAAATTACGGCGTGCTGTGATCCTTATGCAGTGCAGACCACCCAAAGAATAGCGAATCTAGCAGGAGTTCAATGTGAGTGATTTACAAGTTTTTAGGCAAGAATCTCGAGATTGGTTGGAAGAGAATTGCCCGCAAAGTATGCGTTCGCCAGTTATAGCGGGTGAGGGCGCCTGTTGGGGTGGTCGCAATTGGACTTTTACCAGCGAAGACCAGAAGTTATGGCTGGAGCGTATGGGTGCGAAAGGTTGGACAGCCCCAGACTGGCCAACGGAATATGGCGGTGGTGGTCTAGACAAGGCCGAGCACAAGATTCTCAAGGAAGAAATGGCTCGTATAAGAGCCCGCTCCCCTCTCGACAGCTTTGGTGTCTGGATGATTGGTCCGGCATTGTTGAAATTTGGCTCCGAGGCGCTAAAGCAACAGCATTTGCCCGCGATTATTCGTGGCGAAATCAGATGGTGCCAGGGCTACAGCGAACCCAATGCGGGTTCTGACTTAGCAGGACTGCAGAGTAAAGCGGTTGATATGGGTGACCACTTTATTGCCAATGGGCAAAAAGTATGGACCTCATATGGTGATAAAGCTGACTGGATGTTTTGTCTGCTGCGCACGGACCCAGATGCTAAGAAGCAGATGGGCATTAGCTTAGTTTTGTTTGATATGGAAACACCTGGAGTGACACCTAAGCCGATTAAACTCATATCGGGTAGCTCACCTTTTTGCGAGACGTTTTTGGATGATGTTCGAGTCGAGAAAGATCAGGTAGTTGGTGAAGTCAATCAGGGTTGGACGATTGCAAAATACTTACTTACCCACGAGCGCGAGATGATCGGTGGTATGGGTCTGACTGATGCGGGTTCCAAAACACTCGGCGCCATTGCGGCTAAGACTGTAGGTACCACCGATGGGCGTTTAAATGATCTGTTCATGCGCACTGATGTTGCTAGATGGGAGATTGATGCGGCGGCATTTGCCTTTACCGCTGAGCGTGTTACAGATGAAGCGAAAGCTGGTCAAGGTATTGGCGCCACATCTGCAATGCTTAAATATTATGGTACCGAACTGAATAAGCGTCGTTTTGAGACCATGCTAAAAATTGGTGGTAGCGACGATCTTATTTGGGAAGGCGATATATCTAACAATGGCTGGACAGCACGAACATTGTTACGAACAAAGGGTAATTCAATTGAAGGTGGAACCTCAGAAGTTCAACTGAACATTATCGCCAAAAATATTCTTGGCTTGGGTTAACAGACTTTAGGGGGTTTTAGCATGGCACTGGTATTAAACGAAGAACAACAAATGCTCAAAGAGTCTGCTCAGGGTTTTTTATCTGAGCATGCTCCAGTTTCAGAACTGCGTGCACAGCGAGATGCCGGCAGTGACAGGGGTTATTCAAGCACGCTTTGGAGCCAAATGGTCAACATGGGCTGGGCAGCAATTTTGGTGCCTGAAGAATACGGCGGCCTGGCTTTTGGCCATGTCGGTATGGCACAAATTGTTGAGCAAAGCGGACGTACATTAACTGCATCTCCGTTGCTATCAACAGCGATTCTTGGGGTTACCGCGATTAATTTGGCGGGTAGCGAAGACCAGAAGACTGAACTACTTGGTGCTATTGCTGGTGGTGAATTGACCATCGCACTTGCGGTTGATGAGAAAATCCACCATGACCCAATGCAGACAGCTATGCCGGCTGTCGCTAAAGGCGATGGCTATGTATTGAACGGCGAGAAACGTTTTGTTGTTGATGGCAGTACTGCCGATAAACTGATTGTTGCCACCCGTACTGCAGGGAGTCCCGGCGATATGAAGGGTATCAGCCTGTTCTTGGTCGATCGAACTGCATCTGGCGTTAGCGTGCAACGAACTGAAATGCTTGATGGTCGCAATGCTGCAATCATTACCTTCACTGATGTCGAAGTCACTGCAGATGCGATGCTTGGTGAGCAGGACAGAGGCTTTCGTGCATTATCAGCGACGCTAGATGCGGGTAACGCTCACCTATCGGCTGAACTATTGGGCATTGCTCAAGAAAGTTTTGATCGCACGCTTCAGTACATGAAAGAGCGTAAGCAATTTGGTGCGCTGATAGGCTCATTTCAGGCATTGCAGCATCGAACCGCCCATTGGTGGAGCGAAATTGAGATGTGTAAGTCAGTTGTTTTGAAGGTTTTGCAATCTTTAGATGAAGGGGATGTAAGAGGTTCGGCTCTCGCCAGCATCGCTAAAGCCAAACTTTGCGAAGTAGCTGAGCTGTCTACCAATGAAGCTATTCAGCTACATGGCGGTATTGGTATGACCGATGAGTATGAAATTGGCTTTTTCATTAAGCGCGCTCGACCGGCTCAGATGCTCTTTGGGGACTATAATTACCATGCAAATCGCTTCGCGTTGATCAGTGGTTACTAACTGAAATAAATAAAAGGGTTGCCATCAAGGCGACCCTTTTTTGGTTTAAACTACCGGCAGTTTAAGATTATTATAATTATGAGGAAAGAAAAATGGATTTAGGTATTAGTGACAAGCTCAAACCGATTCTTGAAGAAGTTAAAAACTTTATCGACATAGAAATTACACCCTTAGAAATGGAATATCATCAAGAGGTTGCCAAAGGTGATCGTTGGACGTTTACTGATCGTCAGACTGAAATTCTTGAGACCCTTAAGGCCAAAGCCAAATCCAGAAATTTGTGGAACTTTTTTCTGACCCATTGGGAGGGGGGATATGGTCTCAGTACAGTCGAATATGCCTACATAGCAGAAGAGACAGGCCGTTCATTCTTAGCGCCAGAGGTGTTTAACTGCGCCGCGCCTGATACTGGCAATATGGAAGTCTTGGCACGTTACTGCACCGAAGAACAAAAAGAGAAGTGGCTTACGCCGCTGCTCAATGGAGAAATTCGTTCCGCCTATGCCATGACAGAGCCTTCAGTGGCTTCATCTGATGCGACTAACATCGCCATGAGCTGCGTTGCAGATGGCGATGAATGGGTACTTAACGGAGAAAAAATCTGGATCTCCGGCGCCGGTGACCCACGCTGTAAAATTCTAATTGTGATGTGTAACACTAATCCTGGTGGGCCTCGTCACGCTCAACATTCCCAGGTTCTGGTGCCATTTGACACCCCTGGGGTGAAAAATTTGCGGCCCATGACCGTTATGAATGTAGATGATGCGCCCCATGGTCATATGCACATGCGGTTCACCGATGTGCGTGTTCCCAAAGAAAACATGATATTGGGTATGGGTCGTGGTTTTGAAGTGGCTCAAGGCCGTTTAGGGCCTGGTCGAATCCACCACTGCATGCGCTCCATTGGTCTTGCTGAAGCTGCTTTAAAGCTGCTTTGCGAACGTGCCGTCAGCCGCGAAGCCTTCGGTCGCCCTTTAGCCAAGCTTGGCGGCAATGTGGATATTATTGCCGATGCGCGTATTAATATCGAAATGACCAGACTGCTATGTTTAAAGGCCGCCTGGTTGATGGATAATGTAGGTACTGATGCAGCTCAGCCGTTTATCTCAATGATTAAGGTTGCCGCACCCAACATGGCTCTGAAAATTATTGATGAGGCCATGCAGATGCATGGTGGTATTGGAATTTCGGATGACACGCCATTAGCCGGTTGGTATGGCGCTCAGCGTACGCTGCGTTTTGCTGATGGCCCTGATGCGGTGCATCGCATGGTAATTGGTCGTCGCGAGCTGCGCGAATACAACAACTAGTAATCGATTAGACTAAGGAAAAAGTATGACAATTAGATATGACGGACAGGTAGCCATTGTTACCGGCGCTGGAAATGGACTGGGTCGTTCACACGCATTAGCCTTAGCTGAGCGCGGGGCAAAAGTCGTGGTTAACGACCTCGGTGGCGCGGTAGACGGTTCAGGCAGTTCAAGTGATGCTGCGCTTGAGACAGTGCGTTTGATTGAGCAAGCGGGTGGCGAAGCTATTAGTAACGGTGCCAATGTGGCCGATTTGTCTCAGGTTGAAAGCATGGTTGCTCAAGCGATAGAAAAGTGGGGTCGGGTCGATATCTTAGTGAATAATGCCGGCATCCTGCGCGACAAAAGCTTTGTCAAAATGACCATGGCTGACTTCCAATTGGTCGTTGACGTTCATCTAATGGGCTCAGCTAACT
This sequence comes from gamma proteobacterium HTCC2207, assembly GCA_905182275.1. Lineage (GTDB taxonomy): Bacteria > Pseudomonadota > Gammaproteobacteria > Pseudomonadales > Porticoccaceae > HTCC2207. The sequence goes on along the minus strand of CAJJAU010000012.1, from coordinate 10,870 downwards.
GCACCAAAGCTGTTTGGGAACTTATGCGCGGCCAGGGTTATGGTCGTGTTGTTATGACTACCTCTTCCAGTGGTATGTATGGCAACTTTGGACAGGCTAACTATGGCGCTGCGAAAATGGCAGTAGTGGGTCTCATGAATACGCTGGTGATGGAAGGGGACAAGTATGACATTAAGGTTAACTGTTTATCGCCCACAGCAGGCACTCGTATGCTTGATGGTTTACTGACTGATGAGACCTCTGCGTTAATGACAGTAGAAGCTGTGACTGCGGGTTTGCTTACGCTGTGTGATAAAGATGCGCCCAACAGAACCATTTTGTGCGCAGGCGCAGGCGGTTATGCGCGCACTCATATCTATGAGACTGATGGCATATTCTTAGCTCCCGGAGATCAAACTCCAGAGAATGTGCGTGCCAACATGGACGCCATTGAAAGTACAGACAATCAACAAATGCTGATTGGCGGCTTCCAGCAAACCGATAAATTTGTATCTAAGGCTAGCGCCTACCTTAAAAATAACTAAATTTTCAGGATGAAATTATGAAAGCATTAGTATGTAGTGATTTTGGTTCCACTCAAGACTTGAGCCTTGAGACTCGCGATGATCTCGAGCCGGGTGCTGGTGAGGTGCTTATTGATGTTAAGGCTGCGGGGGTTAACTTTCCTGATATTTTGACCGTTGAGGGCAAGTATCAATTTAAACCACCACTGCCGTTTATTCCGGGTACAGAAGTATCTGGGGTTGTTACCAAGCTGGGTGAAGGTGTTACAACTCGTAAAGTGGGTGATGAAGTCGTGGGTATGGTACAACTTGGTGGTTTTGCCAGTCAGGTTGTCACCTCCGAATACACTACTTTCCCGAAAGGCGATAGCATGTCCTACGAGCAAGCCGCTGGTTTTGCGGTTACCTATGGAACCTCATACTATGCGCTTAAGCAACGAGCTCGGTTACAACCGGGTGAGACAGTTCTCGTCTTAGGTGCGGCCGGTGGTGTTGGCATCGCGACAATTCAGATAGCCAAGGCTATGGGTGCCACAGTTATTGCTGCCGCCAGCACTGAAGAGAAGCTTGATTTTGCCTGTGAAGCGGGTGCTGATCTGCGCATTAACTACTCAACTGAGAATCTCAAAGAGAAAGTGAAAGAGCTAACCAAGGGTAAGGGAGCGGATGTTGTCTATGACCCAGTTGGCGGTGATTTCTCAGAACAGGCATTCCGCGCTATTGCATGGGATGGTCGGTTCTTGGTGATTGGTTTTGCCTCTGGTCCAATTCCTAAAATGCCGCTTAATTTGGCTTTGCTCAAAGGTGCGTCTATGGTCGGTGTATTTTGGGGTGCTTGGTCTGCTCGAGATCCATTATCGTCTCAACAGAACTTCAGAGAGTTAATAGAGATGATTGACGGAGGTCAATTTACGCCATTGGTTACCGAGGTCTATTCTCTGGATGACCATAGCTCTGCGTTTGGCTCCATTGCTGAGCGCCGTGCCAAGGGTAAAGTGATTCTGTCTATGGATTAGCAAGAGCGTCTTAGTAAAAATAAAAAAGCCCGCCAAAGCGGGCTTTTTTGTGGGCTTGATCGAGCTTTTGAGGTGATTGCGGTTGCATCCACCAGAATTTGTCCCTATCTTCTAACTATAAACTAAAGGCGCATGCCAAGGACAGAGTGAATGATTTATTCAACGACAGAAACAATTCCCGGAAGAGACATCATAGATAGCGTGGGGGTTGTCACCGGCAACGTAGTTCAGGCAAAACATATTGGCCGAGACATTATGGCTGGCTTAAAAAGTATTGTCGGCGGTGAAATACGCGGTTATACCGAAATGCTCAATGAGGCCCGCGATATAGCAATTACTAGGTTGGTTGAAAGCGCCCAACAGAAGGGCGCTGATGCCATCGTAGGCATACGTTTCACCACTAGCGCGATCATGGATGGCTCTTGTGAAATTCTAGCATTTGGTACCGCGGTTAAGCTTAAATAGTGTTACCTGTGATCTCCTAGGTTAAACGAATTAAATTGTCTGAGATTGCCACTAGTATCCAAGCACCGGAGCAAGCCAAGTTTCGTTTTCATCGATACTTTCTTCTCTTGCCTTGGCATACTCCTCAATTTGGTCCTTATCAACTCGTCCCAGATTGAAGTAGTGCGCTTGAGGGTGGCTAAAATAAAATCCGCTGACGCTAGCTGATGGCCACATTGCCAAAGACTCTGTTAGCGATACACCAATGGTTTTGTCGGCGTTTAATAATTGCCAAATGACCAACTTAAGACGATGATCCGGACAGGAAGGGTAACCAGGAGCAGGCCTAATCCCTTGGTATTTTTCTTTTATGAGCGCATTATTGTCTAATTTTTCGGAGGCTGAATAGCCCCATAGCTCGCAGCGAACTTTTTTGTGAGCCCACTCTGCAAATGCTTCGGCGAATCGATCTGCCAATGCTTTTAAAATAATGGCATTATAGTCATCGTGATCTGCTTCAAAACGAGAGATATGTTCGTCAATACCGTGCCCAGCAGTTACAGCAAACGCCCCAACATAGTCATCTTTTTGGTCAATAAAGTCAGCGAGAGAGTGGGATGCTAAATCATCTCGAGATTTTTGTTGTCGCAGACAATGAAGTATTACCGATTGATTATTACCATCGTCTTGTAACGCTATAGCATTACCTAGTGAGCGCGCTGCGAATAAGCCAACAACTCCCTTAGGTGTTAACCACTTTTCTGTCATGATCTGATTGAGTAAACGCTGCGTGTCGTCCCAGAGTTTGCGAGCTTCAGGACCCTTTATTGGATCAGAAAGGATGTCCGGGAAACGACCACTAAATTCCCATGCATTGAAGTAGGGCATCCAGTCTATAAATTCATGAAGCTCTTCAAGTGTCGGCGAAAGCTCTGTTACACCAAGCTTTACGGGTGCAGTTGTTTTGCGACTCATGTCGATGTTCGGCTTACGTGTAAGCGCCTGTGGAAAAGGTCTTAGTGGCGATTTAGCTCTCGACGCCCAGGCTTCCCGTTTATTACTATGAGCTGCTGCGAGCTGCTCTGCGAATGCAGATGGCTCTCGCATTAAACGCTGTGCAACACCTACAGCCCTTGATGCGTCTTTAACATAGACCACCGTGCCACTATAGTTAGGATCGATCTTGACAGAGGTATGTGCTGGGCTGGTTGTAGCTCCTCCAATGAGTAGTGGTCGTAAGTCTCCTCGGCGTTGCATTTCTTTCGCGACACCTACCATCTCATCCAGTGATGGTGTAATTAGCCCAGATAGTCCGATCATGTCACAGCTTTCACTATCGGCGATATCTAGAATTTTCGCAGTGGGTACCATTACGCCAAGATCAATGACTTCAAAATTATTACACTGTAGTACTACGCCAACAATATTTTTGCCGATATCATGGACATCACCTTTCACTGTGGCAAGAACAATCTTACCATTGGTCTTCATAGGGACACCGCCTTTTTCATCCTCAATAAACGGTACTAAATATGCCACTGCTTTTTTCATAACCCGAGCTGATTTAACCACTTGCGGAAGGAACATTTTACCCGCACCGAAAAGGTCTCCAACACGATTCATACCATCCATCAGAGATCCTTCAATGACATCAAGAGGCCTTTCGGAGGCAAGACGAGCTTCTTCAACATCGTCTAAAACATATGTATCAACACCACTTACTAACGAGTGAGTAAGACGTTCTTTGATAGGTAGACCTCGCCAATCAGCCTCTTCCTTTGTCGAAGAAGCAGACTGACTATGTGCATATTTAGGGGCTAGATTTAGCAGACGTTCTGTCGATTCTGGGTTACGATTGAGGATCACATCTTCTACGGCATCGCGGAGCTCAGCGGGTAAGTCATCATAAATTGCTAGTTGTCCTGCGTTAACGATGGCCATTGTGAGACCGTTTTGGATAGCGTGGTACAGGAATACCGAATGCATAGCCTCGCGCAGAGGATTGTTTCCACGGAAGCTAAAAGAGACATTAGATAACCCCCCAGACAAAGACGCACCCGGACAACATTTTTTTATCTCAAGACAGGACTGAATAAATGATTGTGCATACTCGTTATGCTCTTCAATACCTGTTGCGACAGCAAAAATATTAGGATCAAAAATGATATCACAAGGATCCATACCCACCACGGTAGTCAATACAGTGTAGGCTCTATGACAAATCTCGACCTTTCTTTTTAAGGTATCGGCTTGCCCCTGTTCATCAAACGCCATTACAACGACTGCTGCGCCGTAGCGTCGGACTAACTTCGCTTGCTCGATAAACTGCTTTTCACCTTCTTTCATTGAGATGGAGTTGACTACGCCTTTACCCTGGATGCATTTTAGTCCTGCTTCAATAATTGACCATTTACTGGAATCAATCATGATCGGAACTCGTGCAATATCAGGTTCGCCGGCTATCAAATTCAGAAATTTAACCATCACGGATTCCGAATCCAACATACCCTCATCCATGTTGATATCAATAATTTGTGCGCCATTTTCTACTTGCTGGCGGGCAACCTGAATGGCAGATTCATAATCTTCAGCCTCAATTAATTTACGAAATACCGCAGATCCGGTAACGTTGGTCCGCTCACCGATATTAACGAACAGGCTACTTGAATTTATCTCTAGAGGTTCTAGTCCACTTAAGAACAGAGATTTTGGTGCTTTCGGAACATCTCGCGGTAATAAACCAGTCACCGCATCTTTAATTGTCCTGATATGAGTAGGAGTAGTGCCACAGCAACCCCCAACAATATTAAAAAGACCTTCGCTACCAAATTCTTTGATGACAACAGTCATCTCTGCGGCAGACTGATCATATTCGCCAAATTGGTTAGGCAGTCCTGCATTAGGATGCACGCTGATGAAGCATTCGGCTATTTTAGAAAGTGTTTGTAGGTAGGGTCGGAGTTCAGCTGCTCCTAAAGCACAATTTAAACCAATAGATATTGGCTTAGCGTGTCGAACAGAGTGCCAAAATGCTTCGGTAGTTTGTCCTGACAGCGTGCGTCCGGACGCATCAGTAATAGTTCCAGAGATCATAATTGGGATGTCAATGCCGCGCTCTTGAGCAACGCAGTCAATAGCGAAGAGAGCCGCCTTAGCATTTAGGGTATCAAATACCGTTTCCACCATTATTAAATGTGCCCCGCCGTCTAGAAGAGCGCTCGTGGCTTGACTATAGGTTACAACCAACTGATCAAAGGTAATGTTTCTAAAGGAAGGGTCCTCAACGTCAGGACTCAAGGAGCAGGTTCGGTTAGTGGGTCCCAAAACGCCAGCTACGAAACGTTGCTGGCCGGATGTTTTTTCAGAGTGATCAGCGGCTGCGCGAGCAAGTGACGCGGCCCTATAATTTAACTCATATACTAAATCCTCGAGACCATAATCTGCCATGGAAGGCGCATTTGCATTGAAGCTATTAGTTTCAATAATGTCGGCTCCGGCATCCAAATACTGTTTATGAATACTTGAAATTATATGGGGCTGGGTCAAGGTTAACAGATCATTGTTACCTTTGAGGTCACTTGGCCAGTCAGAAAAACGCTCACCTCGGTAGTCATGTTCTTGTAAGTCATATTGTTGGATCATTGTGCCCATAGCGCCGTCCAGAAACGCAACTTGCTGTCTTAATATCTGACAAAAGCGCTCTCGAACTGTCGGGTCTATTGGGGTGATATTTTCAGTAGATGCAACCAATAGATCTTTCATGCGGCAGCCTCTGCAACTTTATTTCGTGGTATTTGAGCAACTCGTACGCCCAGTGCATGACAAACGGCATAGCATAACTCTGCTCGGTTTAGGGTGTAGAAATGAAAGTCATTAATACCCTCAGCTTGCAGAGTTATCACCTGCTCAATAGCAATATTCGCAGCGATTAATTGACGAGTTTCAGGGTCTGAATCTAAACCATCAAATGCCGTTTTTAACCACTTGGGTAATGCAACACTGCTCGCTGCAGAAAACCGCTGTAGCGTTGCAAAATTAGTCACGGGCAGTATCCCCGGGATAATTGGATTTTTAATACCCATGCGAACAGCATCATCACGAAACCGTAAATAACTGTCAGTGTTAAAGAAATACTGTGTAATCGCCTTACTGGCACCAGCATCAAATTTCCTTTGTAAATTCTGAAGATCAAAGTGTGGGCTGGGGGCATCAGGATGAGTTTCGGGATAGGCCGCAACATAGATTTCGAAATCATGTCGAGCTTTGAGTCCTTCAACAAGTTGCTCAGCATAATCATATCCTCCCGGAGTAGGTGTATAAGCTGATCCAGCGCCGCCTTGCGGGTCACCTCGAAGTGCCATAATTTTACGGACACCTAGCTTTATATACTGATCAGCGATCTCGTCTATTTGGTGTTTTTTAGCGCCAACGCAAGTCAGATGAGGCATCGCATCTACGGATCTACGTGATTGAATTGATGCTATTGCATCATGGGTGCGTTCGCGAGTTGAACCGTCAGCACCATAAGTAACAGAGATAAATTCTGGCCCGAGCGGTTCTAGCTTCTCAATACTATTCCAGAGTATCTTCTCCATCGAATCTGTATTGGCGGGGAAAAACTCGAAACTAACCTTTGGGGTGATTAAGTTATTGAGATTAATTTGAATTCTGTCTCGTAATTCATGGGCTCCTAATGCCACAGCTTGCTCCTTGGTTTTGGTTGATTAGTACGGTTTTGTTGAGATGAGTAAAACAATGTTGGCTTGACTTCCGGGTAAGCTAATTGGTGTGTCGGGCTCCAAGCCGGCATTACGACACCATGCTTGTATGCTAGTTGGTGACAGCCCAAGTTCAATATTATGGATACTTTTGGCTGAGGTAAATGCAATAACTAATAAGCGACCACCCGGAGTGAGCACGCGAGTAGCTTCCTCAATAACCGCATCAGGTTGTTCTGCAAAATAGAGTACTTGATCGATAGTGACGGTGTCGAAAGTATCGGCTGCGAAACGCATTTGGTACATGTCGTCTTGGCGAATTGTGCAATGGCTAAGCCCTTGTTGCTGAAGTTTACTTCGTGCAACATTAGCCATCTTTTTTGAAATATCAATCCCAATACCTTGCCTGCACACGGGTCCTAAAATCTCCAGCATCCGGCCTGTACCAGTGGCTATATCAAGGAGTGATCCTATTGCCTGACCTTGCATAGCTGAAGTTACTGAGTACTTAAATGAATCAGGATTGCCGTGCAGTTTATGTAGATGGGTCCATTCAGGTGCATCTTTTTCAATATATTCGAGGTTTAGCATCTGCCGCTCCTCAGCGATAGCTAACTTACGACGATGATCTTTAGCAATTTGATCGTCATTTTCAGGAATGAAAGGGGAGAGGATCGATGCTAGATTATAGCCAAGCCCATGGGTTGGAACCCGATAATAGATGTGATGCTGCTCTCTGAATCTTTCTAAGATATTTGCATCGCACAATAATTTTAGATGACGTGACACTCTGGGTTGGCTTTGCTCTAGTATCCGCGCAATTTCATTAACGCTGAGCTCTCCATCCTTTAACAAGTGAACGAGGCGCAGTCTCGTTAAATCTGCAAGTCCTTTCATAGCAACAAGCACGTCTTCTAAACTTCCCTGATCAGTCATAAGTCCATTATATTCAAATATTTTAATATAAGGATACCGTTATATTCAATTTTAGTCAAGCAGTAGGTGTAGTTTTCAACAAGATCAACGGTTGCTATGATTAATATTTATTAAGTGACATAGACCTCTACGGTTGATTCAAGTATGTTGGGCTAGACTGCGGGATTAGAGTGAATTTTTATAATTTGAGAAAGGATTCTAAACCAACCACCAGAGCGCCAAGTCCTGCAGCCCAAATAGCGCAGGCCACTAGGTCCACCAGCGAGAACTTTAGCCGCGAGGTCCCGCTAATGCCTATCGTCATGGGTACAAGGCTTCTCACCGCAGGTATTAGGCGACCACCCAGAACAGAGAGGGTACCGTATTTCAGGATAAAGGCTTCACTTTTGGCTATTTCAGTCTTTCTTTTTTGTGCAAATGCGGTTTGGTGAAGCCTGGGTCCAAATACGCGGCCTATGTAAAACCCTAGGTGATCTGACAAGCATGCGCCGGCGAAAGCTAAGGGCAGTATCTGTGACAGCGTCGCGATTTGCTCGGTGTATAAGAGGGTGCTGACGGTTAATAAAATCACTCCGGAGACGAAAAGGCCTATACCAGGGCAGGCTTCGAGAAAGGCCAATAACGGGATCATTAGCCAGGCGTGCTGTTTATTGCTGTTAAGCCAATTTAATATTAGGTCGTCGATGAGTTATGTCCGTGATGGTGTTGTGAATTGAGATCAATAATATCAAAACCTCAGGCTCTTAGGAGGCATAATTTTGTGGTTTTAGCCCTCTTTTGGCATCAAAAAACGTTTTAAGTTCACGTAGATCTGCATCTGCATCATCAGTGGGTTCCATCAGCCCTTTTATGCCAATGGTCCTTATAGCGCTGTCGACATAGACAACCAGAATAGGAACCTCAGCGGTTGTTGCCACATGGTGAAATCCACGCTTCCAGTTTGGGTTCGGGCTGCGAGTACCCTCAGGGGTGATAATTAACACGAACTCATCCCGTTCCTCATAGATACTAGCAATGTAGGTCACTAATGAACTTGCCTGTGAGCGGTTAACGGGAATAGCGCCGCAATAACGCAAAAACCAGCCTAGAGGCCCAACAAATAGCGTGCTTTTAATAAGTACGCTCGGTTTTAGGCGCAATACTGATACTGCCAAAACAAATAGTATAAAATCCCAGTTTGAAGTATGCGGAGCCACTATAAGAACGTATTTCTTTTGGTCTTCAGGGAGAGACCCAATCACTTGCCATCGAATAATTTTCAAGATGATTTTAGACAGTACACGCAATAATGGCGTGAAAAGTGGCGTGGAAAAAAGTGTGTAACGCATAGTGGTATCTCTAAAATCTTTATTAATATTACCAACGTTGATTATTGAGTCATTACCCTAAAGGCCTATTGGCTATCACCGTAGAAGAGGATACCATTAAAGCATAATTGGTAATGTGCTTCAGGGCGTATTTCGGCGCTTCGGCTGATTATTTCGTAGTTTAGATCACAGGGTTAGAAATTTTAAAAATAATAAATCAAGGGTTATGGGTTGAGTGAATTACTAAAGACAGATTATCTAATTATTGGTAGTGGATTGGTAGGCATGGCCTTTGCTGACACACTGTTCACTGAGACAGATGCTAATATCATTATTGTTGATCGATACGCCAAGCCCGGCGGTCACTGGAATATGGCATATCCCTTTGTCACTCTCCATCAACCCTCCGCCTTTTTTGGGGTTAGTTCAAAAGAGCTAAGCCGTGGTGATATCGATCATATTGGCCTCAATCAGGGTATGAGCGATCTTGCGACTGGCGCTGAATTGCTCGCTTATTTTGATGATGTCATGAGGCAGCGCTTTTTAGCCAGCGGCCGAGTGCAGTATTTTCCAATGTGTGAATACGAGGGTGACGGCACGTTTAGGTCAAAACTTACCGGCAAAGCACACAAGGTTTCCTATGAGAAGTTAGTCGATGCGACATTTTTAACCATCGCAGTGCCGTCCACGCATACGCCCAACTTCACCATCGCCCCTGAAGTGACCTTTATGCCGCTCAATGATCTCCCTAAGGTCACTAGTAAGCCTGAAGGTTACGTTGTCATAGGAGGAGGGAAGACGGGCATAGACGCCTGTTTATGGCTTCTTTCTAGCGACGTCGACCCCAATGACATCACCTGGATACGATCTCGTGATGCCTGGCTGTTAGACCGCGAGAACACGCAGCCAACAGAGGAGTTTTTTAGTTCCTCGGTAGGCTCAATAGCCGCGCAATACGAGGCTATTGGCGGTGCTAGTTCTATTGAAGATATGTTTGATCGTCTCGAAGAGGGTGGGTATCTCGTACGCTTAGATCAGGCAGTAAGGCCGACTATGTTTCATGCAGCCACTATCAGTAAGGCTGAAATTGCGCAGTTGCAGCGTATTAAGAACGTGGTGCGTATGGGGCATGTCACAGCAATTGAAGCAAATCGCATTGTGTTAGCGAAGGGTGAGATTAAAACTAGCAATGCTCATGTCCATGTTGACTGCTCCGCGAGTTTAGAGCGCTCTTTTGGTCATAAGCAACCAGTGCCCATATTTGATGGCAATTGTATTACACCGCAGATGATACGAGCCTATCAGCCAGCGTTTAGTGCCTCAATGGCGGCCTATGTTGAGGTTCAGTACGATACAGATGCACAGAAAAACAGTCTTTGCTCACTGGTGCCGCCGCCTAATAATGATGTTGACTTTATTCCTATGACATTGGCCATGATGATGAACCAATTTAATTGGTCGCAAGATAAGCCGCTGCGCCATTGGATTCGAGAAAATCGGCTCGATGGTTTTACAAAACTGATCAGTAGCGTTGACAAAGATGACCAGCAAAAAATGAAAATTATGCAGCGTATTCAAAATAATGCCATGCCTGCGATCACCAAGTTACAACAATTTAATGTAGAGCTAGCTCAAGGAGCTGAAAAATGAGTGAATTTCAAACCTATAAAACCGACCTAACCAAGTCACGCCTGGTTAATACAGACAAGGTTCAAGCCTTAGCTGACCTAAAAGATGGCGACATTCTGGTTAGTATTGAGCGCTTTGCCTTTACCGCAAACAATGTCACCTATGGGGCCGCGGGCGATACTATAGGCTATTGGAAGTTCTTTCCCGCCACTGCCAATGAAAACGGGGAGTGGGGTTGTTTGCCTGTTTGGGGCTTCGCAGAGATTACATCGTCTGAGTGTGACGGGTTGACGGTCGGTGAGCGCATTTATGGCTAT
>CAJJAU010000011.1 GCA_905182275.1 gamma proteobacterium HTCC2207 | reverse complement strand
ACCATCTTGATCTTCCTAGCTTAAAAGCGTTGCAGAAGACCAACCCTGAAATGGTGATCTTTGTGCCACAAGGTGACAAAGATTTATTAGATTCTCAGGGTTTGAGTAATGTGTCTGAATTTAGATGGTGGGAAAATGAGCGTGTTAAGCAAACGGAATTTACCTTTACGCCTGTGCAGCATTGGTCGGGTCGAGGTATAACGGGTCGTAACAGCAGTTTGTGGGGCGCTTGGTTCATGAAAACGCCCAATCTATCGCTCTACCATGCCGGTGATACGGGTTACTCTGAGGACTTTACGATGACACGAGAGCGAATGGGTGCGCCTGACGTCGCTTTCATACCGATTGGTGCTTACAAGCCTCGATGGTTTATGAAAAACCAACATGTGAACCCAGCTGAGGCTGTTCAAGTGGCTCTGGATTTACAAGTGCCGCGATCATTTGGTATGCATTGGGGAACATTTATATTAACTGATGAAGCGATTGAAGAACCACGCAAGGTACTTGCTGAAGAATTACGGGCTCAAAAATTGGCTGCTGACTTTTTTGTCGCGCCAACACCAGGATCGATAATTTCATTAACTAACTAAGAGAGTTTAAAGGCCGATGTCAAAAGAACTAATTTCCGGATACTGTGATCCTCGCTTTGCGAGCGTTGCCGATATTTTCAGGCAATCATTTGAGTCAAAGTTTGAGGTTGGAGCTTCTTTTGCAGTAGAGGTTGAGGGTAAGCAGGTGATCAATCTTTGGGGAGGTCATCAAGATGCTAAAAGATCTAAATTATGGCAAGAACACACCATCGTCAATGTGTTTTCTGTTACCAAGGGTGTCACTGCCATCTGTGCAGCTAAGTTGATTGAACAAGGTCGGTTGGACTTGCATCAAAAGGTATCTCACTACTGGCCCGAATATGGCTGTAATGGCAAAGAAAATACAACGATTTTAGAGATTTTAACCCATAGAGCTGCCATGTTTGGATTTCAAGGTGACATTCCGGTAAATGAGTGGCGCAATTGGGAGAAATTCATCGGCCTACTGGGTAGTCAGGCGCCATTTGCAGAGCCAGGATCAATGCAGGGTTACCATGCCTTGACGTTTGGTTGGCTCGTGGGCGAGCTCATTCGTCGTATCGACGGGCGTTCTGTTGGGACCTATTTTAAAGAAGAAATAGCCCAGCCATTGGATCTTGATTTCGTAATTGGTCTAGGTGAAAGCGATTTGTTGAGATGCGCAGACATGCTGATGCTAGAGGATTTACCGTCGTTATCGCAGCTCAATGTACTCAAATATGTTCCGAATATTCTATTATCCAAATCACTCAAAAGCATGAAGATAGCGGCTCTACGAAATTACAGTTCCATCGCTTTTGATGGTCGTGCGATGGATAATCCTAATTTCGCGAACACTGATGAGTGGCGGAAGGCGGAAATCCCCGCCGCAAATGGCCATGGTGTTGCTTCAAGTTTAGCAAAACTCTACGGAATATTGAGCACTGGCGGCAGCAGAGATGGCGTAAGAATACTTAAGCCAGAGACTATTGATTTACTGCGGCAGATACATTCAGGTGGCCCTGATTTGGTGCTTTTCGGTCTTCCGTATAAGTTTGGTCTGGGGCACATGGTTAATGCGCCATTTAGTCCAATTGGAGCCAAAAACAATAAAAATATGTTTGGCCATACCGGTATTGGTGGCGCTGTTGTCTTCGGTGATGTTGAGAAAAAAATTGGGTTTTCGTACTTTAGTAATCAGCAGCACAAAGATTTGAAATTGTATGAAACATCTAACAAGCTAGCGAAGGCACTATATTCTATTGTGTAAATTAAATGCCTATTAAAAAATGGTTAGGGCGTTTACTTTAGGTGTTCTAAGAACCAATCTTGGGCCGCTTTGAGTGCTTGCTCATAACCGTCACCGCGGTAGAGATCATAGTGCTTGCCTTCAATCACTTTGTAGTTTGTTGCGATGCGTCCTTTGAGTGATTGGTGCAAGGCTAGGCCGTTGACTCTTCGATCGAACAACTCTTCATTTTCAGCGTCAATAATCAGCGTTGGCGAGCTTACTTTAGGCCAATAGGCGGCAGGATCATAACGTTTCATGGCGATCATGTCTGGGTAACCTCTGAGTCCTGGGCTGGCTGATTCTGGCCCCGGATACGGCGTAATTTCGCCGCGGGCACGCTGAGTTTCCCAGGCTGAAACCATACCCTCAGGTATCTGCCCAAAAGTTGCTTGGTTATTAACAGGCGCCATCTGAGTCACTAATGCTTTGACACGGCGGTCATTGGCGGCGGTTACCACCGCAAGGCTGCCACCAAAGCTAGTACCCCATACGCCAATATTGTTCGCTTGCAGATTGGGTTCGGCAACAAACCATGAGAGAGCGGCGCGAGCATCATCGAGCATTTTGGACGGGTTCACTATAGAGCGTATGTGCTGCCCTGAGACATCAACATTAGCCACTGAATTCACCGGTGGTAAGGTAGTTTCAGCAACAAAAAAACCGTCACTCTCCCCCCAACTGCGCAAGTCGAATGTCATCACCACAAAGCCCAATTTCGCAAAGTGGGGCGCATAATTTTTATTGAGATTACCCCTGTGGCCTCCCCAACCATGAATCAGTAATATCCCCGGAAGCTTTTCTTCTAATGCAATACCCTTGGGTGTGAAGATAGTTCCTTGCAAGCGCGAGCCGTCGCTCCAAAACGTGATTGTCTTTTGGTCTATGCCGACTTCATCTGAAAAGGACAGGGGAGAAAGGAGAAAAGTTAGGGCAATGACATGGATTAAGCTGCGTACTATTGAGCGCTTGAATTTCATCAGAATGTCTCTAAGTGAACTTGGATGTGGAGCTATGGTGTTTGGCTCTAAAGGCTATTTTTTAGCACATTTTCAAGTTGAACCAAGGATCCTTCCATACTCTCTTTGACAAAAACTTCTAGTTCGATTGGCTCAATCTTAGCCTCCCAGAGGAGACGGCAACCGCCATCACTCTCAACAATGTGCATGCTGGCATGATGTGATTTAAGTGCGCCTGGGGATTCAAAGCATGAGTACTCTATTCGTCTAGATGAATCATCTTTTAATAAGATACGCTCTTTAATCGCGCCTGCACCCGGCAGAATCAGCGACCTGACTTCACCGTCAAAATGACAGCTCTCTACCCCAGGCACCCAATCGACACGATCTGGTGTGCCCAGAATGGCCCATACTTGATCTGCGGAGAAGGCGAGTAAATGATTGAATTTAATACTGATAGCGACACCTTAGACGTTGTGTGGAATATGCATAATACTACTTTATTTATCAGATCTAAAAGCAAAAAGAAGATGTACCTGCATTAAATTGTCATTAATCTAGACATCGTCTCATAGCGTGGACGAGCACTCTGCCCACTCAGTATTTTGCTGATTGTCGGCTGCGGTATTCCGGTTAAATGTGATAGTTCTGACTGATTTGTATTCCTAAGGTCAATTACTGTTTGTATTACGGAACTAGGTTCAGTATTAGTGGGCGGTTTAGACCCTGAGTTCAAACTCGTTAAGTACGCATTAATTTTAAGTAGCGTCGAATAGCTGGGAAACTTGGTTTTTTTAGATAAAATTCTACTAATTGTAGATTGACTGAGATTAGTAGCTTCGGCTAAACCTGACTGGTTAACATCAAAGGCTATTGCCATGTTTATAATTCTCTGCTGTAACATTTTTAGCGCCTGAGTAGTGGGAACAACTAATATAATAACGTTAAGAGATTATTTTAAAACTGTTCTGCATGGCAGGCTGTTCTAGAGTGCAGTGCGAACCGCTTTTGTATTGGACAAACTATGACCCTCCATACTAAGTGGTATGACTTTTTAAGGTTTTATTGGCAGATCGTGAAGGTAGACAATCTTTGCCACTCCAGTATTGTCAGGCTAATCATTGATTGCATTGAACTTATGGCTAATACTCAAAGTGAGGTAGGGTAATATTTCAGCAGGTTAGTCGACTTTTGGAGGCGAATAAATGCTTTTGTTAGCGGTTTATGTGAGTTTGGCTTTAACCGTTTCTTTTTTGTGCTCTTTACTTGAGGCAACGCTGCTCTCTTTGACTCCCACTTATTTAGTCAGTCTCGAGAGCAAGCGTCCAAAACTGGCGGCCTTATGGGTAAGTTTTAAATCAGATATTGATAAGCCTTTGGCGGCCATTTTATCTTTGAATACTATTGCTCACACAGTTGGTGCGGCTGGAGCTGGAGCACAAGCTACAAAGTTATTTGGTGAGGTATACTTCGGCGTGATCTCTGGGGTATTAACCTTGCTGATCCTTGTATTCTCAGAGATTATTCCAAAAACTTTAGGCGCGCGATATTGCAGGCAGCTAGCGCCGACATGTGGTTACATTTTGCGGTGGGTGCAGTGGTCTATGTTCCCATTGGTAAAGATTGCAAAGGTCTTAACTGGTTGGATGGCGCCAAAAAATGAGGGCCCAAGCTTGTCGAGAGATGATTTTCTCGCGCTGGCAAAAGTGGGCCGAAAAGAAGGTGTAGTTGGTGCAGATGAGGCTCGCGCCATAGGTGCGCTTTTGACATTCCGCGGATTATCAGCAAAAGATATTATTACTCCGCGCACGGTGATGGCGACGCTGCCGGCCATCCAAAAGGTAGGCGAGGTTTTGGCAACGGATCCCTCATTTAAATTTTCGCGAATTCCCATCTACCAAGACCATGATGATGATATTGTGGGTTTTGTGCGCAAAGATGACATCTACAAAGAGATTGCTGAAGGCCGGTTGGATACATCTCTTGCAAGTATCAAACGTGATTTACTGACTGTTTTGGATGTCAAAGCTTTGCCTGATGTAATGCAAATAATGGCGAATATGCGGATTTCAATGTGCTTGGTTGTTAATGAGTATGGCGATCCATTGGGCATCGCAACGATGGAGGATCTTTTAGAAACCATGCTCGGTATTGAGATCGTAGATGAGTCAGATATCCATGTTGACATGCAAGAGCGCGCTCGAGAACTTTGGCGATTACGTGCTAGTACAGCCAGATCAGCTGGTGATATTGAAAAATAGCATCCAAGAACATGCCGAGACTAGAAATCCTTTTTATAGAACAGAATGTAACCTGAAATTAATCTTAAGAAATTTAAATATCTCAGATACAAAAAAACCCCTGTAAAAACAGAGGTTTAATTTTTGCTTATGGCGGACCGGACGGGACTCGAACCCGCGACCTCCGGCGTGACAGGCCGGCATTCTAACCAGCTGAACTACCGGTCCGTGAAAGCAATTTCTCTAATGGTGGGTGGTACAGGGATTGAACCTGTGACCCTCGCCTTGTAAGGGCGATGCTCTACCAGCTGAGCTAACCACCCCTCTAGAGAGTGCCGCATTCTACCGAACTGTAGGACACTGTCAAACATTTTCTCAGCCTATATACATATCTCTTCCGCAGCTCTAAAATAAGGCCCTCACCAACGATAATTTATTGATCATAAATGCAAATTTATAAAGAGTTTAGTATTGAGGCGGCCCACCGTCTGCCAAACGTCCCAGAAGGGCACAAATGTGCGCGTTTACACGGCCATTCTTTTCAGGTGGCAATCTATGTGGAAGGGCCTGTTGGCGAGACCAGCGGCTGGATAATGGACTTTGGCGATATTAAGGCAGCCTTTGCACCAATCTATGATCAGCTTGATCATCATTATCTCAATGATGTGAAAGGATTAGAAAACCCTACCAGTGAAAAGCTCGCTTTGTGGATTTGGCAAAAGCTAAAGCCGCAGTTACCTCTATTAAGTGCCATTGAAATCAAAGAAACTTGCACTAGCGGCTGCGTCTACCGTGGCGAAAGCTAGATATTAGTTTGTGCTTTATCG